>CAIOLH010000164.1 GCA_903859115.1 uncultured Opitutia bacterium
ACCGAGGTGGCTTCACAATCATCACACATTCGCTTCTGTATCGAAATGCCAGCCGGTTGGTACGCCGCTTCGCAAGTGAAAGCGGGTGATACGATCAACCTCGCGCAACTTAAAGAGGCCCTGATGGCTCGTGGCTTTAACGTGCAGCGGTATTTTTCTGCGACTTCAGAGCGCACGCCAAATCGCCAATAAAAGTGCACAAACCATCCAACTACTGAGAACGAATGCTAGGGCGATTCGTTCGTAGTAAGTGGTTAAAAATAATTTCATGGGGTGGGTGCAAGTCTCGCCGCACTCATTCTTAGAAACTCGGTAAGGCGAAGGAGATAAACCGGAGAGGGTGAACCGGCAATCGGCGTTAGAGTTTGTTCTGCTTGTGCAATTTCAGCATCGAGCGTACGGAAACATTCACGCCAAGTTTCGGGAGAGATAACTTTTCGAGGGTCGGCCCCATCACGAATTTCTTTGGCGGGATCACCTCCACGACGATTACGTTCTAAAATCATCGGCAGCGTCAGTTTTCCGCTGGCTGCATCAGTCCCCAAAGTTTTACCTGCTCGTTTATCGTCTTGTAATAAATCCACGAAGTCATCGTAGATTTGATAGGCAATACCGAGGTGAGATCCAAACTGCGCACAAGCTTCGATATGTTCAGGAGGATGGCCGGCTAAAAGCGCGCCAACGCGACAGGAGGCTTCAAATAATACCGCCGTTTTCATGCGGATTTGCTTATGATATTCTTCCAGCGTTAATGCCGTATTTCCACGTGCAAAGGTTTGGCAGACTTCGCCCGAACAAACATCGCGCGAAGCCCTCGCTACAATCGAACAAATTTCTGATGAGGTATGTTCGCTGGCTAAAACGAGTGCGTGTGCAAAGAGGGCATCACCAAATAAAACGGCAGCGTGAGCACCATAAGTTTGGTTGGGAGTGTCTGCCCCATGTCGTTTGTCAGCTCCATCCAAGACATCGTCGTGAATCAAAGTGGCTAAATGTACGAGTTCAACAATCGCCGCACCTTTAATGAGCGAAGCGTGTGGACCCACTCCTGCACCAGAACCAAAAGCTAAAAGGGGACGTAATCTTTTTCCTGGGTGTGCTAAAACTCCACGAAGTAAGGGATGCACCTCGGGCTCGAAGCAGCTTTCTTGTTCATCAAGAAAAGTTTTAAGCGCCGCGAAGTGGGCCTCAAATCCTGCATGGAGGTCGATGTTCACTTTCGCAAAGTGTCCCAGCCACGCAACGCTGGCAAGTGCTAGGTTGAATCTAAGGTATAATTTTAAAAGACCTCTAGATTAGTCTAAGGAACTGATATCACCATCGGTCGATGGAGGGCCTGATTTTGGCTTAGAATCAGACTTTTTGACATTTTTTTCACTATCATCGTCTTCATCCTCATCCTCTAAATCAAGCGGTTCATCTTCTTCCGGATACGGTGTATCGCCACGGGCTACACGCTTGCGACGCACGAGTACGCTACCGACACCGATTGCGATAAGATAGAAACTAAAAAGTATGCTGGTGAGAATAGCTAATGAAATGATATCTCCAATGGGCGTGAGTATTCCCACCACGAGGACGATACCAAACAGCATCCCGCGCCAATGTTTGAGTAGCGTTTTCGGACGAATAACTTCCGTCCACATGAGAATAATCAGTGCGAGCGGAAACTGAAAAGTAATTCCCGTGATTAAACTCATCATGGTCACGAGACCAAAATAGTCTGAAGCCTTCCAGATGACTTCCATGCCCATGCCGGTTGCGAAGTGATGCCAGACTTGAATCGAAACAGGTGTGAGCCAAAAAAACGCCAGAGCCGCACCGGCCAAGAAAAGGAAAAAGGCTGCGATACAGAAGGGAATCAATGCCTTCTTCTCTTTCGCCGTTAACGCCGGCCCAACGAAACGTGCCGTTTCATAAAGAAAAACGGGCGAAGCCACCGCTACGCCTGCTGAGAATGCTGCGTACATTAAAACCGACCACACACCCATGAAGGTGAACTCTTTAAGATCACCGAGAGATTTTAATGAGTCATCAGCATGACCCATAATAAAGTGCAGCGGCGAAGTTTCTGGGTTCTTGGCCCAATTTAAAGGCATACTTAAAAGATGCGGAATTTGCTGATAGTAAATAAGTGCCGCAACCATCCCGACCATAAAGACAGCCAAAACTCGAATGACCGACACACGTAAATCCTCCACGTGCTCGAGAAAAGTCATCTCGCTACGTTCTTTTTTTCTACGGATGAGCGAGGAAAGCATGATTAGACAGTGAGTAGCGCTTTGATGTCATCTAAGCTGATGGCTGAGGAGACTGAGTCAGACTCGCTCAAGAGTTTACGTAACATTTCAGACTTTGATTTCTGTAAATCCATCACGCGTTCTTCAATCGTACCAGTCGCAATTAATTTAATACTGGTCACCGTACGCGTCTGTCCAATGCGGTGTGCACGGTCAGTAGCCTGAGCTTCTGCGGCCGGATTCCACCAAGGGTCGAAGTGAACGACGGTGTCAGCCCCGGTGAGATTAAGTCCAGTTCCGCCTGCTTTAAGCGACATGAGCATGACGGGAATATCGGGTGAGCTATTAAATTTATCGCAGACCCCTTGTCGATCGGTCGTTGAACCATCGAGGTAACAATATTGGATACCACGCTCCTCGAGTGCTTTCTTAAGAATCTTAAGTGCAGATACGAAAGTAGAGAAGACCAACATGCGGTGATTCGCATCTTTCGACTCTTCCAATAATTCGAGGAAAGCCTGAAGTTTTGCTGAATCGGCTTCATCCATTTTCGGATCAAGAATACGCGGATCTGCACAAATCTGACGAAGACGAAGTAATTGATTAAACGCCGCCATACGAATGCTGGCTTCCTTGGCGCCACTCATTTCCATTTCGAAAATCTCCTTACGCGTATTCTCCTGCATCTCGTCGTAGAACTTCTTCTGATTGTCTTCGAAGTCACAGTAAATGACTTGTTCAATCTTCGCAGGTAACTCCGGAGCCACCGCGACTTTCGAGCGACGTAGTAAATACGGTGCTGCCATTTGTAATAATCGATCGTCGTGCCATTTACGGTCATCAATCGCTACGCGTTCTTCCACCTTAGGTAAGTAGCCAGGCATCAAGTAACCAAAGAGAGAACGAAGATCTTCAAGTGAGTTTTCAACCGGTGTGCCGGTTAAAATATAACGACCTTTAGCAATGAGTTGTTTAACGGCCTTAGTCGACTGAGCTCGAGGATTTTTAATATTTTGTCCTTCGTCGCAAATCGCTACGCCCCAATTAACCATCGAGAAAGAACCGATATCGCGGGCTAAAGTACCGTAAGAAGTGATGACTAAATCATAACGCTTTAGGAATTCAGGCGACGACTCACGGAACTGGCCGTGGTGCGGTAAAACTTTCATGCTCGGGGTAAATCGACGAGCTTCGCGTCTCCAATTCTCAACCAATGAAGCAGGGCAGATGACGAGACAAGGACCATCGGCAGGACGTTCCCGGCGTACGACTTCCATGAAGGCCAAGGCTTGAACGGTTTTACCGAGACCCATTTCGTCAGCGAGTAAACCTCCTAAATTATTTCGATGTAAGTGCCATAACCACGCCACGCCCAACTTTTGATAGATGCGTAACATCTGATCAAGGTCTTCGCGAATCGGTGCAGGTTGTAACTTGGAAAGATTACGAATCGCATCAGAACGCTTAGTCCAAGTTTCGGGAGGGGCAAAGGCCGCTTGTAATTCTTCGGCAATCGCATCGGCGCTCGCTAAGTCAGCAAAGCCGATTTTTAAATTCATGTCTAAGTCTACATCGCGTTTGGATTCACCAGTGATGCGACGTTGGGCATTACGAATCGACTCCAGTAATTCGGGAGTAATCAGACGTGGTCCGCGATCGGTATAGAAGAACATTCTACCGCTAGCCAGGGCTTCTTGCACCACTTTCGGCGTCTTACCTTCAGGATCGATACCGATGGCAAAACGATAGCCTTCGGTGTCTTCGGCGGCTGCACATTTCGCTTTAGCTAACTGCACATTGCGGAGGGAGTGCGATAAATTGTGTGTAAAGTAGGCGTGGTTATCTTCGCAAAGAATTTTATGATGTCGGGCCAAGAAATTCAAAACCTGAATCGTACCACCCAATCTCCACTCGCGTGTACTGGTTTCTAAAATAAATCCGTTGCGTTGTAAAACTTCACGTAACTCGGCAACCGCTCCGCTAGCTTTTTGAGGTAGGCGAATGCGTAACCATTTCATCGATCCATCTACCCAAGTCGTATCTTCGCTGCCACGATCCTGAGCACGAATTTCTTCCTTCTCGTCATCTAACTCTTCTCCACTGGCTGTCGTTTGCGGAGTAGGATTAGGGTCATCTAGATATTCATGCACGCCCGCGAGTTGATTACCGTTCCATTCCATCGGGGTTTCCGGTGCATTCGCCATACGGAAAATACTGAGATCTTTTCCAAAGGCTAAAAGCTGTCTGAGGTGACGACGAGTAAGAGGGAGGATGCCTTGCAGTTTTCCGTTACAAAGATTTTCAAGAATCGAAAGGAAAATAACGGTGTTGGTCTCAATCGTCCAAGCCTTCGTACGATCAATATTTTCCGGCGCCACTTGGACGTCATCAATTCGCAGTTCTAGACGACAAATAATTTCATCTCGTTGTGATGAGGTCGCGATATTCGGTGGAATAATAAAGCGCACTTCAATCGGAGTACCTTTTTTCGGAGAAAGATTAATGGTCCGTAACTTAGGACCGGCACTCGATAAATTATTGGCTGTTGTCGGATTCTTATCTTCCGCGGGTTTAGCTTCATTCGCTTTCACTTGGGTCGGCTCAATATCATCGGTAAGTTTGAGGTAACCTTCTTTAACAGCTAAAACTAAATAGGCGGCGAGAGAATGGACGCAGAGTTTGCGCTGAACCAGAGAAACTTCGCAGGCACACTCATTGCGCTGGAAGGTGATAGATCTTAAATTCCAACAGGCCTCGCGGGATTCTTTGCCGTCGTTGACCACCGCCTTAACTTCGGGAAAAGTCCAATTAGCCTTCTTTACTTTACCTTTCGCAATAAGCTCCTTGGCAAGGAGCATGGTGGCTCCACCGGCGAGATCAATGAGCTCGTCTTCCGAGATGTTTGGCAACGGCTGCTTTGGAGCCATTAGAGGTGTTACGTGGGTAGATGCTCCCTGTGCGGAGGCATCAAATAATGAATTTTGTTAAAGACTTTTCGCTTTAGAAAGCGACGTCTTGGCCAATTACACCAGGGTGCATCTCATAGATGCCTACCGGAGTCGTTGGACCTGTCATTACAATGGAGTAATCGGACCCAATGCCAATCACAATCTTACCCCCTGGCATATTTACCGTTAAATCAGCATCAACTAACCCCATTTTATAGGCCACCGCCGCACACGCCGACGATGAGGAGCCAGACGCCAAGGTGTAACCTGCGCCACGCTCCCAAATTTCAATTTGAATATTCTTACGATCCAAGACCTTTAAAAATTGTACGTTGGTGCGATTAGGGAAATTAGCATGCAACTCTAAGTCAGGACCGTAAGTCTTAGCTAAATCTGCTGTAAGATTATCAACAGGAATCACGCAGTGTGGATTTCCCACTGTCGCTGCCCAATACTTAAAGGTCTTACCTTTCACGGTGATTTCCTCGCCTAATACTTCGCGATCAGGACCGATGTGAGGAATCTGCGGTGCGCGAAATGAGACTTTGCCCATTTCAACCCGAATGCGATTTCCACCTTCAAAAACGGAGCAGCCCACTAAACCACCAGGAGTGTGAATTTTAAATTCTTCGCCTTCTTTCACCCGACGTGTTTCTAAAAGGTGACGACAAAAAATCCGAATGCCATTTCCTGATTTCTCCGCTTCGGATCCATCGGGATTTAAAATGCGTAAGCCGAAAGCTCCATCTTTGCGTTCAATCGGACCATAAAGAATTCCATCTGAACCTAAACCGTAATGACGGTGACAAACTTTGCGGATGACTTCAGCGGAAAAGAGGGTCGGGCAATCTTTGGGCTCTAAAACCAAATAATCGTTTCCTAGGGCATGATACTTCGCAAAGCGCATAAGACTATAATGGCTCGTTTTTATCCAAAAAAGCAAGCCCACGCATGTCTAAATTATCGACGATCAAGTGATCGATAATGAATCGCCTCCAGTAAATGTGCCGTCGCGATTTGCTCCGCATTAGCTAAATCGGCAATCGTACGCGAGACCCGTAAAATGCGGTCATAAGCACGTGCCGACAGCGATAATTTCTCCATGGCCTGTTGAAGTAAGTCCCCTTGGGCACGATCTAATGCACAGTTATCGCGTAAGGCTTTGCCCGACAAGAGAGCATTGCAGGCATAGGGCTGATCTTGAAATCTTTTTCTCTGAATAGCTCTCGCCGCTTCAATACGTTGACGAATTTCTTTCGAGGCTTCTCCGGGTTGTGTTGTTCTGAGTTCTTCAATCGAGAGTGCCGGTGCTTCAATTTGTATATCAATCCGATCCAAGAGCGGTCCCGAAATTTTTGCTCGATAGCGTTGAATGTGAACCTGAGAACATCGACATTCTTTTTGCCGATCTCCTAAATGCCCACATGGACAGGGATTCATTGCGGCCACCAACATAAATCGAGCGGGCAGAGTGACTTTCGCCGCCGCTCGTGAAACGGTCACACAACCATCTTCGAGGGGCTGACGAAGTACCTCCAATGCGGCCCGACGAAATTCGGGTAACTCATCGAGAAATAATACTCCGAGATGTGCGAGTGAAACTTCTCCTGGTCCCGGAATACTTCCACCACCAATCAATCCAATATCGCTGATAGTATGATGCGGAGATCGAAAGGGACGTCGCCATTTTCGATTCTTATCTTGAAAGGCTAAACCCGCTGCCGAATGTACCGATAAAATCTGAATATACTCATCGGCATTGGGGGTGGGTAAAATGGAGGGGAGTCGTTTGGCGATAAGCGATTTCCCTGAGCCTGGTGGGCCTAAAATGATGATATTGTGTCCACCCGCTGCTGCGACTTCTACCGCTCGGCGAACTTTTATTTGTCCTTTCACCTCGGAAAAATCGGGCTCTCCCTCATCCGTGGCTAATAACAAATTTTCATCTCGTGGTGGGAGTGGTTGAAATTTCGGATCGTTAGATAAAAATCTTAAAGCGCCATCCAGCGAATCAACCGCTACCGCTTCAATGTCTTTCACTAACGCTGCTTCTTCGGCTGAGGCTCTGGGTAAAATCACACCTCGGAGTTTTAATTTTTTGGCGAGTAGGGCAATCGCCACACCGCCTTTGACCGCTCTAGTTCCGCCACTGAGACCTAATTCGCCAGCGATTAAATAATCGGACAATTTACTTTTATTAATTTGTCCAGTCGCTGCCGCCATCCCAATCGCAATGGGCAAATCATACATCGAACCTTCTTTACGTAAATCACCCGGCGCCAAATTAATCGTGGTTTTCGTTTCATATCCACGAAGGCCCGTGTTTTGTAATGCCGAGAGAACACGGTCTTCCGATTCTTTCACGCCTTTGTCAGGTAGCCCTACAATCTCTAATCGCAAATCACCGACCTCACCTGTATTCACTTCTACCTCAACGGGTACAGCTTCAACACCGACCAGTGCAGCTGAATGAAGGGAGGCAAACATGCTCCCACGAACCAAAACCGCCACCGCGCGACAAGTGATGATTAATAGGGTATTTATTGAGTAAAACCTACCAGCTACCGACTACTTCTTAATCGATTTGAGCAGGGCAGGGATGTCTACTGACTCACGAATCATTTTCTCAATAATAGGAATCTTATCAGAGTCCTGACGCATGGTTTTTACGGTCATATTATTAATACGCGCCGTCACCGCAAAAGATTCTGATTCAACAGCTGCTACCGGGATGCCTGCGTCGGTTAACTTTTTCATTAGGGCATCGTTCGGCAGTAAACCATTAGATAAAATAATTCCTGATAATGATTTAGCACCACCACCTTCGATGAAAGCTTCTAATAAGTCTTCACGGTCTCCTGGAACAATGACGAGGGTTCCATTAACGCGGAAGTATTCGGCGGCGCGTCGGGCCGACATCGCTCCGATTACCACGCGACGTACTCGACGTAATCCGGCAGGTTGGTGAATCCATCGTGCTTTGGTTTCTTCAGCCACCTGATCAAGATTCGGATACACTAAAGTTTCTTGGAGTGGGACGACTCCGATTAAAGGCACACCTAATTTTTTCAATCCGCGGCTCGCGAAGTCGCGAATGAAATCAATTTTATCGGGTAATACTTTATTTAAAATAACACCGACCACTTCGACCCCCGATTGATCAAAAAGTGCCTTATTTAAAGCGATTTCATCGATAGGTTTACCGATGCCACCTGCGGCCACAATCAGAGCTTTAGAGCCTAAAACCTTGGCGTTATCGGCATTAGACGCGCCGAATACTGAACCAACTCCTGCGTGTCCGGAACCTTCCACTACAATAATATCCTTACCGTAGGCAGCACGATCAAACGCGCGACAGATTCGATCTTTTAACTGAGGTCCGATCTCATTCGGATTTTCTAAATAGTTTTTAGTGAACTCGGGTCCAATCGCCACGGGTGACATCGCTGCAATCGGAATGTCTAAAGAAAATAATCCATCGATGAGCAGAGTATCTTCGTCCACTTGATCTTCGCCTGACTGTACAATGCGCTGCGCAATTGGTTTAATGTATCCAACATTGAGGCCCATCGTCTGTAACGCTGCGGTTAAACCTAAGCAGGTTGTAGTCTTGCCATCATTCATTCGCGTTGCTGCAACAAAGATACGACTCGTATCCTTATTCATCGGGCTATTCAGTAGGCCCGGAATATTGTCAGCGAAGCGTTTGCGTGAAGCCATAGTGAGACTGATTTAGTCTTTTAGCTTCGGATATAGAAATGACTTATCAACGGCTTGTGCGGCTACAATCACGGCGGTACCGAAAATATCATGTGCACTCGCACCACGAGAAATTTCTGCAGCCGGACGATCCAGGCCCGTTAAGATCTGACCATACGCAGGAATATCGGCAATAAACTGAGCCATTTTTGAGGCAATGTTACCTGAATTCAAATCAGGGAAGACGAGAACACTGGCTTTACCTGCCACGCTGCCCGTGACGCCTTTAGACTGTGCGGCAAAGGGATTAATCGCAGCGTCAGCTTGAAGTTCGCCATCGATGTCAGCCGTAATTCCCAAATCTTTCGCACGGATTTTCGCGAGCTTCGTCGCCGACTGAACTTTTTGTACAGAAGACAGGCGAGCATTCTCGGAGTGCGTTGAGTAGGCTAGCATTGCCACTTTCGGAAGAGTGTTGGTGAGGTGACCAGCTAAGCCAGCCGTAGTGACGGCGATATCGGCGAGCTGTTCAGCGGTAGGTTCAGGAATCACTCCGCAATCCGCTAAGAATAAAACACCTTCGCAACCAAAGCGTGCTTCTTCGGATTCAAGAATGAGCATCGATGAAACAGTTTCAACGCCTTGCTGACGTGGCATGACTTGTAAAATGGTTCTTAACCCAGAAGAGGCGTGTTGAGTAGCACCAGAAATTAAAGCGTCCGCACCCGCCGTCGCGACCATTAAGCACGCGAAGTAATTACGTAATTTAGCCAATTCTTCAGGGTTTCCTTGAAGTTGGGTGTTTCCGTATTTTTGAATAGACGAGAGTTTTTCGGCAAAACTTTTTAATTCATCACTGCGTTCAGGTTCAATGATACGGATACCATCTAAATTAATATTGAGACGTGCGGCAGCGATTTTAATTCTCTGACGATCACCGAGTAAAATAGGTACGCCGAGTTTCTTGGTCGCGAATTGGCGGGCTGCTTGAATGATACGAGGATCTTCGCCTTCAGCGAAAACAACGCGCTTCGGGTGATTTTGTAAACGAGCTGAAAGTTTAGAAATGAGTGACATATTAAATTAAATCATAAATAGACTATGAAATAGAAAAGTGCGAGGCAGAAGGAATAATCTCCTGACCTTTATCTTAGGCTTTACCCGACCCGTTTTAGCGGAAAACAACCGTCTTGGTGCCAGCGATAAGAACCCGGTCTTCCACCACGGCACGAAGGCCACGGGCGAGTACGACTTTTTCAATATCCTTACCTAAATGGGCCATATCCTCGGGGCTTTCCGAGTGATCCACGCGAATGACGTCCTGTTCCACAATGGGACCTTCATCCAACTCAGGAGTCACAAAGTGGCAGGTCGCACCAATCAGCTTAACACCTTTGCTGTGCGCTTGGTGATAAGGTTTCGCACCCGCAAAAGAGGGTAGGAACGAGTGGTGAATGTTTAAAATTTTTCCAGCGAAGGCCCGACAGAGAGAATCGTCCAAGACCTGCATGTAACGGGCGAGTACGATTAAGTCCGCATTTTCTTTACGGAAAATTTCTTCCATTTTTCGGTACGCCGCATTTTTAGTTTCAGGCGTTACGGGTACATAGTGAAAAGCTAAACCATGTGCTTCGACGATTTTTCTGTGATTTTCGTGATTTGAAATCACACAGGGAACAACAAATGAAAAATCTTGTGCTACGTAGCGTGCTAGTAAATCGTACAAGCAGTGTTCTTGTTTCGAGCAAAGAATGACTACGCGTTTTGCTTTTGCGGAATCGGACACCTTAGCGTCCATTTTAAATTTCTGCGCAATCGGCTGAAAGCGGACGTTAAATTCTTCAGGCGGGAAGTCTAAGGAGTCGGCCTTGATTTCCACCCGCATGAAGAATCGTGAAAGTTCATTTTCGGTGTGCTGGCTTGCTTCCGTGATCCAGCCTTTGTGATGAGCAATAAACGTAGACACCTCGGCCACGATACCGGTGGTATCGGGACAGGAAAAGCTGAGGGTTAACGTTCTGGTCATG
>CAIOLH010000165.1 GCA_903859115.1 uncultured Opitutia bacterium
AAAGACGCAGTCTCGCTCGGTATTGGTGAACCAGATTTCATTACGCCTTTTCACGTCCGTGAAGCCGCCATGGCTGCGTTAGAAAAAGGTCGCACCTCTTACACCGATAATCGCGGCACACTTCAGTTGCGTGAAGAGATTTCCCGTTACGTCGAAAAATTCTACGGCCCAACCTATAATCCTGAGAGCGAAATTTTAGTCACGGTCGGCGTTTCCGAAGCTCTCGATATTATGCTTCGTGCCACTCTGAATCCTGGCGACAAAGTTCTCTATCACGAGCCTTGCTACGTTTCTTACGCTCCTAGCGTTACGCTCTGTCACGCTACGCCGATTCCTATCAAAACCACTTCGAAAGATCAATTCGCTCTCGATCCTGCTGCCTTACGTGCTGCTTGGCAACCTGGTTGCAAAATTCTAATTCTGAATTTCCCAACCAATCCTACCGGCGGAACTGCTGATCGTAAGAAGTTGGAAGAGATTGCTAAGTTTGCGGTGGAGAAAGATCTCCTCGTTGCGTCTGACGAAATTTATTCGGAACTCACGTTCGAAGGTGACCACGTCTCAATCGCTTCACTGCCCGGTATGCGTGAACGCACGGTCTTTTTACACGGATTCTCCAAAGCTTTCGCGATGACCGGATTCCGTATCGGTTACGCTTGTGGTCCTGCTTCGGTAATTGATGGTATGCTCAAGGTACACCAATACAGCATCATGTGTGCTCCGATTATCAGCCAAGAAGCTGCGGTTGAAGCGTTGCGCAATGGACGCGACTCCATGTTGCACATGCGTGAAAAATATCGTGAGCGTCGCGACTTTATCGTCCGTCGTTTTAATGAACTAGGCTTAAAGTGTCACTTACCACGCGGTGCTTTCTACGCTTTTCCTGATATCACCAGCACGGGTCTAGACTCGATGGCATTCGCCTCAAAACTTCTCGAAGCACAGAAGGTCGCGATGGTGCCTGGCACGGCTTTCGGTGAAGCAGGTGCAGGTTTTTGTCGTGCCTCCTTCTCGACAAGTTATGAGCGTATTCATGAAGCGGGCGAACGGATTGCTCGCTTCTTAGATACCTTGCCTAGTCGAAAGTAAGCATCCTCGCTTGCTAACGGCTCGTAACGCTTCGATTGTACACCGATGGAACGGAAAACAGAATTATCTCGAGCAGTTGCAATTGTGGGCCGTCCCAACGTCGGCAAAAGCCGTCTGTTTAATGCACTCGTTGGTCGACGTATCTCCATCGTGCATGATCAACCGGGAGTGACGCGCGATTTAATCACTGCTGAAATTTCTGAAGGTCGCTACACTTTGATGGATACGGGTGGTATTGGTTTATACAAAGCCAACCTCACTCCTAAAGTCATTGCTGAGGCCGTTGAAGAGCAGGTCGATTTCGCCCTCGCTGCCGCAAGTTTAGTTTTATTGGTCGTCGATATTACCGAAGGCTGCGCGCCGCTCGATATCGAAGTCGCCTCTAAATTACGTCAGGCCGGCAAAAATGTCATCATCATCGCCAACAAGGCCGACAGCGAAGAGCGCGAAGTAAATATGGGTGATTTTTACACTCTAGGATTTGGTGACCCTTTATTAGTTTCGGCAGAACATGGTCGCGGTATTCCTCAGTTAAGAACTCTCATTCTCAAAAAGATTGGTCCAGCGCCCGTAACGCCAAGTACGGAAACTTCACACCCGATTCGTTTAGCTTTAGCCGGTCGCCCCAATGTCGGAAAAAGTTCCATGGGTAATCGTCTCATGGGAAATTCACGTCTCATCGTGAGCGAGATTGCCGGTACCACCCGTGATCCCGTGCGTTCACGTTTGATGCGTGTTAAGTCAGATGGATCCAAAACAGAATTTGCCTTAGTGGATACGGCCGGACGTCGTACCGCCAATAAACGCGATACTTTAGATTTCTTTTCGCAAATTCGCTCCGACGAAATTTTAGCCGATACCGATGTTGTATTTTTAGTATTAGATGCCCAACAGGGTGTCACGCGCATTGATAAACAGTTGGCCGGTGAGTTGGCTTTGATTGGCTGTGGTATCGTGGTTGTGGTTAATAAATGGGATTTAGCGAAAGCGGCCTTCCGTGCCGATGCGATCAGCGGATTTGAAGATGAAGAAGAATTCAGATCCAAATTCCGTGCGGCCGTTCGCCGTGAACTTTTCTTCTTACCTGATTCGCCTGTTTTATTCGTTTCGGCAAAAACTGGTCTGCGTGCCGAAGATCTTTTAGACGCTGCGGAAGGTGTGTTTATTCGTGCGGGTGCGACAATCCCTACGGGTAAGATCAATCGAATTATTCAAGATCTCATGATCAAACGCCCGCCCCGCATGGTTTCGGGTCGTCGTTTCAAATGTTATTACGTGACCCAAGTTTCCAAGCGTCCGATTCGTTTTAGATTATTCTGTAATTCAGAAGAGAGATTAGAAGAAGCCTATCAGCGCTACCTCGTTAAAGGGGTGCATGAGAATTTTGATTTATCGGGTGTGCCCGTCTTCCTCGATGTGGTCGGCAAGCCTAAGCAGGAAGGCCGAAAGTATTTTGCACCGCCGGGTACACGTCCCGATTCTGCCGAAGGATCGAGTGAATCCACTCCCCGTCATATCGAGAAGCCACGTGCAGTAAGTTCTGGACCACGTTTAGGCAAGGCGAAGTCGGGCAGCAAGCCACGCACGGGTAAACCTGGTGCTAAGTCGGGCAAGAAAGCTTTTACGCGTTGGGATAAGCCCCGTTCGCTTAAAGGTCGTGCTGCTCGCCAAGCACGAAAATAAAACTTTAATTCAACATGTCGGTTGCACCATCCCAGTCACGGTTTCGTATCATTCTGCTCGGTTCAGATGAAATCGCGCTACCGTTATTTGCTTCAGTGACTGCCACCAAAAATATTGAAGTAGTCGCGGTCTATACTCAGCCCGATCGACCTGCTGGGCGTGGTCAGGAAATCAAATCTAACCCAGTAGCATTATGGGCAAAAGAAAAAGGTCTAAAATTATTACAGCCTGAACGACTTGCGGAAATCGATGCGCAAGAACTGAAAGATTTAAACGTAGATCTGGGCGTAGTCATGGCTTATGGACAAATACTGAAAGACGATTTTCTAGCCGCGACTCGTTTAGGCTTTATCAATTTCCATGGTTCACTCTTGCCCGCATTAAGAGGGGCAACACCCGTGGAATCATCTTTGGCTTTAGGTTTAAAATCCACGGGTATTTCGGTTCAACACGTGGTAAGAAAATTAGACGCCGGTCCGCTTTATGCTTCGAGTGAATTAAAAGTTTTAGCTGATGAGGGTAGGGCGGCGTTACGTCAGCGCTTAGGTCAGACGGCAGCTGAACTTTCGAATCAATTTTTAGATAAAATTCTTAATCAACAAATCAAACCTCAGCCACAGGACGAATCTCAGGTCACCTACACTCGACGATTGGATCGCCAAGACGCCTCGCTTGATTTCAAAACCCATGCAGAAGAAATTGTTGGTCGAGTACGCGCCTTGGAAGGCTGGCCTGGTTCGACATTTCCGCTGGGCGATTTAATGATCAAAGTCGGTTCAGCCTCCTTAATAACCGAAGACCATAAACTCACGCCTGGGACCATTGTCCAGTCTGACAGACTAGGTTTGAAAGTGGCGTGTGGAAATGGATTTTGTTTATTTACGACTTTACAACGTCCGGGTGGGAGAATGTTGCCGGTCGGTGAATTCTTGGCTGGTTGTCCGATTGCCGAAGGTACGGTGATTGAATCGCGTTCCATGCCGCCGTTGGTTTCTGCTCAGCCATTTCCACGAGTAAAGAAGTCTTAATCGCTTGATTTGCTCGCCCGCCTGAGATGTCATAGTGCATGCGTGCGAGGTATCTACTTGGGTTGCTGTCGCTAAGCCTTTTGGCTCAGCAGAAGGATATTCGCTTTGAACAAGTGGGTGGTGGTTCGTTGTCGGGATATACTGAAGACGAAAAAGCTGAGAAAGCTTGGGAAATGAATGCCAAGGTGATGAAGCCAGGTGAAGATTCTGGAAAGTGGGATATGCAGGAATTATCGGGCCGCACCTTTCAATCGGGCAAACCTTCGATTAGCTTTAGCAGTCCGAATGGTGTAGTTGATCCCACAAAAAAAATCGCTGAGGGAAAAGAGTTATTCAAGGCCTTCTCGAGTACTTTTAATTTAACAGGTACGGGTTGGACTTGGAAGGGTACAAGCACTGGCGATACCTTTTCTATCTTAGCCGACGTGGTCGCTGAACTTGATCTAACCAAACCCAAGGATAAAAGATTTTCTGTTAAGGCTTTGCGGTTGGATGTGACGCCCACCAGCGAAGGTACCCAATTAACCTTCTCTGGTGGTGTTTCATTTTCTCGTCAAGGTGAACAAATTGTCTGCGAAGCCATCGACTGTATTTTAGATGACTCAGGCGTCGGTGATAAAAATTGTAAGATTATCAAAGCCCGCGGTCAGGTAGTACGCACTTATCTAAATCAAACGGTTAAAGGCGACTCGGTTGTTTATTTCCCAAAAACAGATCAATTAAATGTCGCGGGTCATGTTATTTTATCTGAGCCGACTTTAAATATAACTTCTGATACTTTGGCGTATGATGGAAGGACTGGTATTACTTTATTGCAGGCGATTACTGAACCTACGGTAGCGGTGAAAGCACAACGTAAGGATAAGTCGATGATGGAGCTAACCGGCCGAGCTGGGCGGATCGAACGCGATCTTAAAACCGGACTACAAACGGTCGTGATGGATGGTCAGGCCAATTTTATTTCCGAACAAGGTATGTTAAATTCTCAAAAGATTTCAGTTAAAGAACTGAACGAAGGTGGTAACGTCTTGATTGCTGATGGCTCAGTGCGTGGATTGGTGCAGGAAACATCATTCAACGCTGAACATGCAAGATGGCAGCAATTAAAGGGCCAATTAGAACTTTCGGGAAAAGCCAATTTAGTGGATAAACGTGGGGTTGATTTAATAGGTACACAGATTTTTTCAGACTCATTGCTGCAGCAAGTCATCGTGAAATCGGATTCCGCTTCACGTGCTACGATTAAATTCCGATCGGCCTTGGTTGGAGCTGAAGGTGGAAAAGCTGAAGCTAATCAAATTGTGATTTCCAATTCAGACACAACCGCTGAGGTTGATTTAACGGGTGCGGTGAAGTACTCGATGGATAAAATAACTACAGAGTCGGATCGTTTAGTTGCTTATTCAGTGCCCCGGACGGCCCAAACGAAAAGCGGGGTTTTTGAACTTCAGAAATTAACCCTCACCGGTAAAGTACGATTTGTGCAACCTGGATTACGTACCACAGCGGAGCGCGCAGATTTTCGACCTAACGTCGAAGTACAGGAAATCTTAGTCGATGATAGTCTTAAGGGTAAGGTTGAATTGCTTACCCTAGGTGGTGGCAGTGGCGCGACTCGACCAAAACTTTTCTTAGAAATGCAAAATGGAAAGGTCTCTGAGTTTACCGCCGATGCGCATGAGATTTTAAGTTCTAAAGAGCTAACTAAAATATTTTTACGTGGCTCAGTTGCTATGCAAAGTCCCAACGCTAATGCCACTTGTGACCTCTTAGAAGGTCTGGCTCGACCCGATAAAGCAGGGAATCGTTCACCTGAATTAATTGTGGGTCGTGGAAATGTTACCGTGAAGGCCGATGAAACTACGGCAATCGGTCGCACGATGGAAATTAATCCTAACACCGGCGAAGCGCGACTCTTTGGAGATGCTCGGGTGCGTGATCGCGATGGCCACGAAGGTGTCCCCGCCAATTCGATTGTTTACGATTATACCAAGCGGATGTGGAGAATGGACCAAGTGGTTAATCCGCAAAATCCTAAGCAGGTTATCCGACCTAAAATCATTTTAGGGCCTGAGTTCATCCTTCCACAGGTCAAAACGCTCGACAAGGCCCCCTAACAACTTCCTCATTACTCTATGGTTGCCTCTAACGATAAGTCTCTCGTTCGCGCGCAAGCTCTGGCTAAGCACTACGGTCAGGCCGTTGCTGTTAAAAATGTAAGTCTCGATTTACGTGCCGGAGAGATTGTCGGTTTGCTCGGACCTAACGGTGCCGGAAAAACAACCAGCTTTTATATGATGGTAGGATTAATTCCCGCCACGTCAGGAAACGTATTTATTGATGGTGTTGATGTCACAGCCATGCCGATGTGGAAGCGTGCCAAGAATGGTATCGGTTATTTGCCTCAAGAGTCTGCCATTTTTAGAAAACTTTCCGTG
>CAIOLH010000166.1 GCA_903859115.1 uncultured Opitutia bacterium
ATGGCAAAGAAATTTTCTTCTTTCAATCCAGCGGCCGAGCGCAGAGCAATCAAGGCATTGGTGTTACAAGGATTGCCGACGACTAAAACTTTAACGGACTTCTTAGCAGAGCGCGCAATCGCTTGGCCTTGTCCGATGAAAATTTTTCCATTAATGCCTAATAAATCTTTTCGCTCCATGCCGTCTTTACGTGGAACGGCACCAATCAAGAGACACCAGTCAGCATCCTTGAATCCTTCATCTAAATCTCCGGTGGCAACAACGTCGGTGAGCAAAGGGAACGCACAATCTTGGAGCTCCATGACCACACCGGTGAGTGCATTCAATCCAGGTCCTACTTCAATTAAGTTTAAAGCAACGGGCTGATCCGCACCAAACACCGCACCCGAGGCGATTCTAAAGATGGCTGCGTAGCCGATATTACCAGCGGCGCCAGTTACAGAAACACGAATAGGAGATTTTGAAGCCATAGAGTAGATTATCTAGATACTTATGTTGGAAAGTGTGAAGCGGAAATTTTTATAAATCGAATTCTCCCTGCATACTATCTTCACGAGCAGGTAAACTAAGACTATCTTGGGCTAATTGTGATACGGTGAGTTGGGACCGACCCTCCCCCGCACAAAGTGTCCTTAAAATAAGGGCTGAAGCGAGGGCATCATAGAGTGCACAATGATACTTACGACGCCGAGGTGGGCAGTGACGCTCGGCTAAGACGTCTAACTGACCCTGTAACTTAAATAGCTTAATCAGTGAGGCTAATTTATAGTCACCCAAGGTAGGCAACCAAAGTCGAGCCAGACGACACGAGTCAATCCAAGGCCCCCACTCTGCCATCTGGACACCTTCTTCCAGTGAAGGAACCGCTGAAGGCCTGGGCCAAGTCAAACGAAGCAACTGCGACTCCACGGATGCGTTGTGCGCCACAAAAATTCCGGTGCGACGAAGTGAAACCCAATAATCCCAGTCATTATCAAAAGGCGTCTGATTAATTAAATCGCGATCACTCAATCCATGACATTGCGTATCGAGTTTAGAGAGGTTCGCACGAGCACCATGTATTTTGGTCGCGGTAGAAAAAACCTCTTTTCGAAATAATGTAACGACGCCGTACTCAATCACGCCCGTACGACTACTGCCTTCGAAATCGATGACATGAAGAGGCAAGTCCGACCAAATGGTTTTACCAGCAAACTGCATTAATAATTTTTATATTACCGAACAGATTTAGTCAAACGACCCTTTAACGCCACTCGTGCTTTGGATAACGACCTTTTAACTCTTTCTTAACCAACTCGTAGGACCCCTTCCAAAATGCGTCCAGATCTGTTGTGCGTTGTTGAGTGCGTCGAGCAGGCGACTGAATGCATATCACTAAAGGCACCCTGCCTTGGCAGACTTTGAGTTTAGCCCCAGGAATATCGTACAGTTCTTGTACCGTCGCCTCAATCAAGGCTTCACCGTCATTCGTATACTCAATTTTTGCAGGATGCTTTTTGCGGGGTAATAGTATTTTTTCAGGACAATAGGATTCCAAGGCCATTAATTGTTCATGGGTTAACCAGCCACGGACGACAGACATCACGGGGCGATCACGGATATCGCGATAGGCGACGGCACCCTGACAAATTTCTTCTACCACCAGTCGTTTGCCCGACTCATCAAATACGGGAATACCTAATTCGGGACAGTGCTTCGCTAAAAAATTAAGTCGGTTAATCCATGCGTCTACCGTATTATCCCACTTTTCTAATTCCAATCTTCCAGCCAGAACTTCCGTTGCTAGGAGCTGTGAAGCTTCATCGCTCGTTACACCCTCTCGTTCGCTCGACTCTAAAACTAAATCCCGGAAGCGGCGCTCCACCCTTGTCACCACTCTTCGCTGCGTCGCATCATACTTAACAAAATTTTGGTTAAAAAATTCGCTGGGAAATAATTCCCTTAACCACTCTTCCTTAATTTCCGTGGCCAGACTTAAAAATGTAGTCACTTCACCCCGCGTTTGAATCTCATCTATCTCTGCAGCGACTAAGAACTTAGCTGAACGAACCATCGACTCACGGCGCAATTCACCACGACGATTATGCACTAAGGCACAGCGCAGAGTGCCCGCATCTAATCGTACTGCTAATCGATCAATAAATCCAACTAGAATAGCCTTCTGAATTTGTTCGGGTTGAGCGCTTTCACTGTTTATTTTAAAACCCTGACCCTCGGCTATTCTTAAAAACTGTTGTGCAGCCTGATCGGCTTGCCGAGCGGCCTGACCTTGAATGCCTAACCTCTGACAAGCCTCAGCATCAAATTTTACGTCTTTGGCTTTTTGCAATAAAGCCATTCGCAGGAAAAAGTCCGACCCTTCTGTTGTTTTAATATTTTCACGGGCACGTTCCGTAGACTCATCCACTTTCCTCAGTAAAATATCCCTCCCTTGGCTAAGTCCAGCAATCGTCGCCACTTCGCACACACAATTAAGTTCTGAGGCCGCCATCAACATACGCGCATAGCGTGGGTGTGCTGGGAACACTGCCATTTTTTTACCTAATGGGCTTAAGAGATTATTTTCATCAATCGCACCAATATCTTTTAAGACCGTGAAGGCCTGAGCGAACGCTTGTGCATTGGGACTCTCATACCACGGGAAATTTTCGACGTCACTCCAGCCCATCGACAAGAGGAGTAAAATGGTTTCGGTTAAATCCATCCGCTTAATCTCCGGAGTTTCACGAAGCGGACGTGATTGATGGTCGGTATGTGACCATAAGCGAATACAGCGACCAGGGCCTGTGCGGCCTGCACGACCCGCACGTTGTTCTGCTGATGCCTGTGCAATCGGCTCAATCAATAAAGTATCGATTCCGCGAATAGGATCATAGCGGGCAATGCGAGCCAATCCCGCATCCACCACCATGCGAACACCAGGAATGGTTAGAGATGTTTCGGCTACATTAGTTGCGACGATTACCTTTCGCTGATTCGATTCCTGAACGGCATTATCCTGCTCGCTCACTGAAAGTTCTCCGTGCAAAGGCAAGACCTGCACCCCGCCAGCTTCTTTTAAAAACTTAACGGCGTTAATAGTTTTCATAATTTCATACGCACCTGGCATGAAAAC
>CAIOLH010000167.1 GCA_903859115.1 uncultured Opitutia bacterium
AAATCCCGTAGTTGCAGTGTCCCTCTCCGAATAGTCGTGAGGGAAAAATTCTGCAACCACCGGTAAATAAGCTAAAGCGTAGAGATTAGAATCGGGCAATGTTACTGTGCCAGTCCAAGCGGTGCTCGATGGCTCAAGCGTCGACGCATCAATCGCACAACGTTGTCCGATGAGTAATTTTGAAATCGAGAGTCTGACACGCATCGGAGTGCCAACGACATTCCGTGCGCTAGCAAAAGTGGGCGGGAATGAATCATTCTGGCAAATGGCAACCTCCATCACGGAAGGATTAGAAGTCACATTGTAAGTCACGACATCCCCAGCGACTGTAGTTTCAGTGGAACTAGGTAAAACCTTACGCTCATAAACGTATAACCAAACCGCTTTACCTGCAGAATTATCGACAGCACCTTTGAGTAGGCGATACGAGATATCAAAATTAGTCGCTGGCGATGTCGTAGGATTGGGATCTAATGTCGCCTGAGATATCTGATGAATATATTTTGTGTTAGCGTTGGTAATTCCAGTCGTAGCATCTAAATAAACAATCGAGCGCGGATTATCGAGAGCACCAATGAGACGAGTGACACCTGCGAGCGCACGATTGGTCTGCATGATATCGTCCACCTGTTGAAAGGTAGAACCAAGAATACCAACCAGGGATAAAATTGCCATGCCCACGATACCAATCGCGAGCGTCACTTCAACGAGTGAGAATCCGCGACGGGTCGAGCTAGATGTTGAAAAGGATTTCATTATTTAAGTTCTTTTGAATTTGTCGGAGTAATATCGTCGGAGTCGTTAGAAATAACCACGTCTCCATTCGGACGAACTGCAACGACGGCGAATTGATTAATATTTTGGATATCAAGTTCGGCGGTTTTTCCATCAGTACTACGCAGCGTAGCATTGGCAAAAATGAGTACCACTTTTCCGAGGTGGTTAGAGGCCCCGCTACTTTGCAATTCAATGTAATACCAACTCTTACCAACCGCATTAAGCGCCTGAGGCTGATTGACAGGAGTAAAGAGCATCTTCGGCGGACTCGTGGTGGTGTCTAAAACACCCGACGAAGCTGTATCGGCAATCGGCCCAATGACGCTGAATTGGTTCGCACTTAAAGACTTTTTTACGCCATCTGCATCAACCGGATCATTAATAGTGGTGGTCGAACCCTTGGGTGGAATAAAGTAAACGCCGTTAGGAAGATTGGTCGGCTGTTCGGGTGCGTACCAAACATAAGCGCTATTGGCGGTATCCGTGATAGACGTTGGATCTACACCCGCAGAAACTTTCGAGGAATCAACACAACCCACGGCGACCACGAATTGGTGCAGGTGATTTACGGGATCCGTCGGATCATTTAAAATGAGTAAACGATAACGACCATTGTAGGTGATGCCTGAGCTATAAGCACCGCGATTCATCAAAGCCATCGCACGTACGGAACGAATGGTCGATGCGATGATGCGCTGACCACCTTTCAAACCGCCACCATCACCGGTTGAAATACCTAAGAACAAAGCAGAAATCAGCAAGATGATGGTGATAACCACCAAAAGCTCAATGAGGGTGAAACCCCGTCGAGCACCAGCCATGATCCCGGAATTACTCACTGGATAGCGATAATGTCGGCTGCGTCATCGCCAGTCAGAGGCGTGTTAGTCGTGCCATCATAACTAGCAGCTTCACCCGCTGCGGTGAAAATAATCACGCGTGCGGGAATTCCGCCTGTGCCAGAATCAATTCCTAAACCAGTACCGTTTTTAGCGGAATTAATATCGTCGGGAATAGTGACACCGGATATCTTTTTAATGCTACCAGTAGAATCGGTATCAAAAACAACTCTGATTTTATAATTACCGAACTTGTCCACTAAGAGAGTGTTAGTATCAGCCTGAGCGTAGTAAGCGTAATCATCCTTCGAAAACGCACAAAACTCTTCGCCATTGCGGTTTAGCTTAGTGCGATCAAGTGGATCTTTGAGGGCCACACCACTAGGCTCTTTGCCCGTGAGGGCTTTAACGAAGTTAGCAGTAACCTTGATGTCATCTAATTTATGCAGAGTGTCTGCTGAGGCACTATAAGCAGTTGTTCCTATATTGGGATAAAAACCGTAAACCGACTTATACCGATTCACTGCGGTGCACCACTGAGAGAAAGTAGACTGCGAGGTCGCAATTTTTGATTTTCTCCGAACCGCATTAATCGCCGGGAAAAGCATCCCAGCCATAATGCCGATAATAGCGATTACGGTCAGTAATTCGATTAGGGTAAAACCTCGACGAGATTCAGATTTCATAAAATAGGGGTACTTAAAATTAGAGGAAATTTAACGGTACCTAGCCAGCGAAAATTAACCAGCCAAAAATGGGTCAAATCTTTGATTTTAAGACCTAATTTCTCAGAAAAATCTCTGGAAGAGCAAAAAGCTACACGCCGCAATCACAGTCGGAAACAAGGCCCAAAGTGCGAGTCGCAGTGGCGAAACTCCACCTTCAAAGAACTTGGACAACAATGTCTGCCCAGCAAGGTTAGGCGCATTGGCGAGAACAGTCATTCCCCCACCCGCTAAAGCACCCGCGATGACGGCCTGACGCAATCCTGCAGCCGCCGAGGTATTCTCCGATAGCATGGGAACTTGAGCCGCTAAATAAGCAATCGTCGCGTTGTCATTGAAAGCCGACAAAATGATCGTGGAGATCATCAAGGTCACTTCATCGAGTCGTACGAGTATCGGCGCAATCCACCAAGACTGCAATCCACCTAACACGACCAATCCGGCTAGGAAAAATCCGACCAGGACCGGACTTCGCCAAGCAATCGACTGCTGATGTCCTCTCGTAAATTTTAAAAAGATTAAGAAACTCAAAAATAAAACTAAAATACTAGCGAGTTGATGTTTGGTCAGAAATACCACAAAGGCAGCAATAAAACCTAGGTGGATTAAAACCAGCCAACCTGGACTTTGCAGAGACGACACAGTCTCAGATTTATTTTTGAAACTCAGAAGTTCTTTACGGAAAAAGAAAAAGTACGCCGTGTTACATATGAGGATGGTAAAAATAGAAGCCAAACCGAATTGATTAAATACATCAACCAGACCCCAGCCCCAATGCCCAGCGACCATCACAATCGGTGGAGCAGCAAAATGCGTTAAAGACCCGCCGACAGATGTATTTACAAACAACAAAGCCAACGTCGCATAACTGAGCGATACGCTGGGCTTATAGACAAAAAATTGAGCTGACAGCATAAGAGCCGCAATGGTCATCGCGGCCGGTTCAGTGATTAATGACCCTAAAAGTGGTCCGATGGTTAATATGACAAACCAACCTGCAGCGGGCGATCCGCCAAAAACTTTCACTAATCGATTAAGCAGAAACGAGGTGAAATCTAAGACTGGTTTGGTTGAAGCGACAACCATCACTACCATCACGAAAATAGGTTCGATGAATTTGGAGGTCGGAGCCGAATCCTTTCCCTGTAAATCACCACCGCGTAGATATTGAATCATCACCCCCCACCCTTTTCCTGGATAAACAATAAGGGTTAATAATAAAATAATAGCCCAGAAACCGAAAACCACTTCTACCTCACCTAATAAGTGAAGTGCCTGACTGATAAATTTCTTACGGGGAGATTGCGCAAAACTGCCGGCATGAGTTTCATCCCATTGCTTCGCGTAAGCAGAGATTTTAGAAACCAAAAAGGCGTGAATCACTGCGACTATAAAAATAGCACACGCTACCCCATTAAAATAATCGGCTTGTGCGGATTGAGTCCACTCCTGCCAAAGCGTTAAATTCATGTCTTTCAAAAAACCTTTTTTGAAATCAAAGGCGAACCTCTTCTCGCTGGGCCTG
>CAIOLH010000168.1 GCA_903859115.1 uncultured Opitutia bacterium
CAGGCCTAAAACTTTAGCGATGGAAGCACGCGTCTGATCATCGGAAGTCGGCCCCAGGCCACCCGTTGTCACAATTAAATCGTACTCACCCCAGGATTTTTTAATCTCTTCAGAAATTTCTAATGCATCATCGCGCAAGACGACCGAACGCGTAATCGGTAAACCGCGACGCGCTAATTGTTCACCCAGCCAAAGCAAATGCCCATTTTCTCTTAAACCATCCAACAACTCGTTTCCAATATTGATAACGAGGACTTCGCGCTGACATTTATTATTGGAATCCATTTGCGGGTGACGGGGCAGTAAGGTTAGTAAAAGAGGCCTGCACCGGAATGCAAACTAACCCCGAAGAACTTTCTGCCAAAGCGAAGGCCCGTCGAGCCCCTCGCACCCCCGGGGTGTACCTCATGAAAGACGCCGCGGGCTTGGTTATCTATGTAGGAAAAGCGAAGAATCTGAAGAAACGCTTGGATTCTTATTTCGTTCCACGAGCCCGACTCGCCCCCAAAGTGGCCGCGATGATGGATCGAGTCCGAGATCTTGAATGGCACGAAGTGCGCAGTGAAACCGAAGCTCTCTTATTAGAAGGAAAATTGATTAAGCGCTGGCGACCGAAGTGGAATATACTTTTTCGCGACGATAAACAGTTCCCACAAATCCGGGTCGATATCAGTGATCCGATTCCTCGCTTTCGTATCGTCCGCATGCGCACGACAGAATCGTGCCGTTATTATGGACCCTTTCCGCATCAACAAGCGGTCCGACGTACTCTCACCGCAATGCGTAAAAAATTCGGAGTCATTTTAGCAGAAACAACTCCAGAGCTACTGCCTGATGGACGTTGGAGATTATTTAATGACGCTCGGGCTCAAATTCAAAAGTTTCCTAATGAAGTCACCGTCGAAGAATACGGCGAACGCGTCCAACGAGCCTGTGAATTTTTAGAAGGTCAACTGGATGAATGGACCGAACAAGTTTCGGAAGATATGAAAAAGGCTTCGGCCGAACAGGATTATGAAACAGCCGCCAAATTACGCGACTTGCTCGATGCCCTAGAACGTACGACCGAAAAATCTCGAAAATTCCTGCGTGAGAATCCCCTGCCCCGCCGAGATGAGACCCACGCTCTCGATCAACTCAAAGAGACTTTAGACTTAGAAGCTATTCCCTCAACGATTGAGTGTTTTGATATTTCCCACATCTCCGGAACTCTCGCGGTCGCTTCGATGGTCAGATTTGTCGACGGGCGAGCGGATAAAAATGGCTACCGCAGATTTAAAATAAAAACGTTCGAAGGAAATGACGACTTTCGCTCCATGCGCGAAGTTGTCGGCCGTCGCTACACCCGCCTCCATGAGGAACATCGAGCGTTTCCTGCACTCATTATTATCGATGGCGGATTGGGCCAAGTAGGAGCGGCGTTGGCCGCCTTTAAAGAGCACGAGCTGAGTCACCCACCACTCATTGGTTTAGCGAAGCGCGAAGAGACCATTGTTTTCCCTGATGGCCGAGAACTTAAATTACCGCGCCATGATATTGGGCTAACTTTACTGCAACGCATTCGCGATGAAGCCCACCGCTTCGCCAATGACTTTAATGCCGATTTACGGAGTCAAAAGCTGCGTGAGTCCATTTTAGATGAAATGCCTGGACTGGGGCCCAAACGTCGCGATGCCCTCTTAAAACACTTTGGATCGATTCAAAAACTTCGTAAAGCAACGTGCGAGGAACTTACTGAAGTCGCCGGCGTGAGCGAACAAATCGCGGCGAAAATTATTTTGCACCTCGCGAGTCGAAAATAATTATCTAGCGAGACGCTCTTTAACTAATTGGGCGATGCGTGCAGCGCCTTGAGCATCACCGAGTGACTCGACATTCTTTTTCCAACGACGCCAAACTTTGAAGTCATCCGCAAAAGCGGTGGCGACTGCGGTCTTCATACTTTCCGGTGTCAGTCCTAAACATCCAGCATCGTGATCGACAATTAAGCGCGCGTTGCCCGATTCTTGGCCGGGAATCACTTGTGAAATAATCATGGGCACGCCCGCAGCCACGCATTCGTGAGTGGTAGCTCCGCCGGCTTTTGAAATCACGATGTGACTAGAAAGCATGAGTGCGGTAATACGGTCCGTCCAACCCAAGACTTCGGCTCGTCCAGCTACCGCAGCCTCAACCGCGCCTTTAAATTCAGCGTCTTTACCTACCGTCACCGTTAAATCGATTTCCAATTCAGAAAGTGCTCGGGCCATTTGCACCGCATCTTTACGACCTGGATTAAGCATTAACAAAACACGCGGGCGGCCGCTAGCGGTTGCACTTGAGCGTGAAGCCAATTTGTCGCTCACCGGAAAACCATAAGCTAAAATTTTCTCTTTGGGTACGCCCTGCTTAATCATGACATCTGAGGTCGCTTGATTAGGCGTCACATAAACATCCGAGTAAGCACGATGCCAGGCGCGGTTTACCGAAACTGAATCAGTCACTACCGTGATGATGTAAGGACGAGCGGGATCACTGAGTTTCCAACGACGTTCAATTTGGTAGTTATAAAGTGGATAAGCCGAGATAACAATTTTCGGTTGGGTGCTCTCTAATAATTCCATCAGGCGACGACGGACCGGACCGAGAAATGGTAAGCTTATTTCAACTAAAGGAAGAGTGTGTAAGGCGGCGTACAGACAGCCCCAAAGTTTAGGGAATCGATTGGCTACTTGGATGTAACTATCCCTTTGTTTATGGGCTTTTTCTTGCCCATAGGCCTCGAGGAAAATATCGTGAAATTCGGCTTCAGCACCGATGGGTTCGCGATTGATAGCGGCAACCACAGCACGGGCGGCTGCATTATGTCCTTCGCCAAAGCCCGCGGAAAGTACGGGGATAATTTTATTCATGAATTATGAGACCGATTGAACCAACTGTTTCGCTTTGTGCAATTCGTAAGCTTCTCGTTGAGCTGTGATGAGTTTCATCAGTTCAGCGCGATCGACGACGCGGATGGTTCCATCAAGTTCTTCAACAATGGCGGTTAAGGACTCAACCCAATCACCTGAATTTAAATAGCGCACTTTGCCCATCATCCGGTCTTCCGCTTTGTGAATGTGACCGCACATCACACCATCGCATCCACGACGTTGGGCGAGGGTTTGAATGTGTTCTTCGAAGCGTGAAATAAAACTCACCGCTTGTTTAACTTTTCCTTTAATGGCTTGGGAAAGTGAGAAATATTCCTTGCCGCGCCAAGCTCTCCAGCGATTGTAGAAGCGGTTAATATTGAGCAGCATTTGGTAGCTCATATCGCCTAAAATCGCCAACCAGCGCATCTTCGCCGTGACGGTGTCGAACACATCACCATGGATGCAGAGATACTTTTTACCATCCGCCGATTCGTGAATATGCTCCTCCGCTAATTCAATGCGATCGAGGCTGATGGGGATGAGTCGACGAATAAAGTCATCATGATTGCCGCGCAGATAAATCATTTGGGTACCGTCTTTTTCAGCCATCTTTAGAAGTCGACGAACGACCGCGGTGTGAGCGGGGCCCCAGTAATTATTTCTTTGCAACGACCAGAGATCGATAATGTCGCCATTCAAAATCATTTTCTGACAACGCACGCCGCGCAAAACTTCTAACAGCTCACGCGCTTGAGCATCCTTGGTGCCCAAGTGTAAATCCGACAAAATGATAGTCCGGAAATGAACTTTGGCACTCATCGGGCGCGGTGTGGACTCCATGTGCCAAACTATACTCTAAAATTGTGTCAAAACAGTGTCTTCCAAGCCCCACGATTGTTACGAAATGAAGTCTTTTCGTAACCTAAATGAAATAATTGCCATTATTGGGTCTCAATTACTTTTTGTATAGAACCTGGAAGGTTTCCTTGGGAGCTTCATCGTACTTCTTAATAATGGCTTCGTACTCGGGTGCGTCGTAGGCCAAAGCCGCTAGTCTTAGAACGCGCAGCATGTTACTTTCATCGACATCTTTAATTTGTTTATAGGGCCAGGTTGCTGGTGGTTTATCAAGGTAAGGCACTAAAAAGTCTAAGGCCTTACGGATCGAGTGAGCGTCTTTATTATTTTTACGCCACAAGTCTGCGCCGGCATGATCGCCCAAGTTGGCTAATTTAAAAAAGGCATCTAAATTCATACAAGAATAACTGAACGAGGCTGTGCGTGCTAACTCTTGAGGTTGTTTTCCATCGGATTCAATTTGAGCAGGGATTCTCTTCGTGCGCGCCGCCTCAATTATTTTTTTGGCTTCCTCTTTTTTTCCTAATCCTAAAGCGATGTGGGCCGCTTGAACATCAAACCATGTGCCGTGATTGTTAGTAGCAGCGCGCTCAGCTTTGCCATTCGGACTTTTCATTAACCAGTCATAATAGGCTGTCATCCATTGCATTAAGGCCTTTTGATTAGCCTCGGTAAAATCACTGGTATTACTGATTAAATTAGCTGAATCGATCACCGACCCCATCCGGCGCGCGTCTAAAATTCCTTCACCTCTGCCGTCGTTTTTACCCGCTATGGCTTGGGCAAAATTCAGATTGGGATTCATCTGAGTGTCAGGATTAAGAAACCAAACTTTTATTAATTTTGCAGCATGGTCGGCGTATTTTTTTTCGTGCGTAAAGTAATAAGCTAAACCCAACGTCTCAATCCGATCAATCGTTTGACCCAGACGAATGTGATCGGTGTTTTCTTCATTTTTTGATTCAGGATTCACCTTACCATCTTGGCGGATGTAGGGTAGCCCATTCGACTTAGAAGGATCGGGCCAGAAGTATGGCGCGATACTCATGTAGTCGTGCTTGCTGCCCGAGGGAGGGACCTTGGTTTTATCCATGACCGATTCTGGCTCAACTTTGAGATACTTATTGGCATCCCTAATAATTTTACCCACGGCACTGACTTCAGGCTCTCGACCTCCCAAATAACTACTTTTCGCTTTAGCTAATGAGCCTGGTTTAGCCCCGAAATAATCGACTGCTGGTGCGGCCCAAAGAACCACCTGCCCCATGAGCAATAGGCAAAGACTGAGAACAGGGGTAGGCCTCATGACTTTATAACAAAATTAAAATGCTAATGTTTCAGCAAGAACCAAAGGTATAGCGAAAAATAGGCTAAAAGAATTTAAAAGTTTTCACCCTTCACACTTGCACCCATGGGGGGCACTTCTAACTTCGCAGTTTCCCATGGTTAAATCCGATTTTGGCTATAATAGTAAGATTGAAGGCGAAGTCATCGTCACCCGTGCCGACGCCGTCGTCAACTGGGTGCGTAGTCACTCCGTCTGGCCTATGCCCATGGGATTGGCCTGTTGCGCCATCGAGCTCATGGCTGCGGGTGGATCCCGTTTTGATATTTCCCGTTTCGGTATGGAAGTCATGCGCTTCTCCCCTCGTCAGGCAGACTGCATGATCGTTTCCGGAACCGTCACTTACAAAATGGCAGAAGTCGTTCGTCGTATCTACGACCAAATGGCTGAACCCAAATGGGTTGTTGCGATGGGTGCGTGTGCTTCTTCGGGCGGTATGTATCGCTCTTACGCTACCCTTCAAGGTGTCGATAATATCGTTCCTGTTGATATTTATATTTCGGGATGTCCACCCCGCCCCGAAGCTTTGCTCGATGGCATGATGCTCTTGCAGGAAAAAATTCGTCAAGAAGGCGGATCGCTTAAACGCACATTTCGTGGACGCACCGTGGACACTAAAATCGTCAGCTAAATCCCATGGACGTTCTCGCCCTCACTCAAAAATTTCCGCAGACAAAAAATTGTGCGGGACAAGACATGACCACGTTCGCGGTCAACAGTGCTGAATTAGCAGACATTGTTAAATATTTACGCGACGAACAGGGCTTTGATTTGCTGGCCGATCTTTGCGGGATGGATTGGAAAGATCGCACCCCAAACCTCGGTGTGGTTATCCATTTACTCAGCACCAAGAACCGCGAATACGTTCGTCTCCACGCAGCCTGCGTTGATGATTCGGTTCCCACCGTTTCTGCTATTCACCCCGGTGCGAATTGGCACGAGCGTGAAGCGTATGATATGTTTGGTATTAAATTTATCGGCCATCCAGATCCTCGCCGAATTTTAATGTGGGATGCTTATCCGTATCACCCACTCCGCAAAGATTTTCCTTTAGCAGGTATTGAAGTTCCCTTCCCTGCCGCGGACGTCGCTGCCGTCACGGGTCAAACGGTCGAACCTGCACCGATGATGGGCGGACCATTCGTTTCAAGCGGTGGCCACATGTCCGGCGCTGAACCTCAAGCCCTCGACCAATCTTGGAACGAGGAAAAACCTAAATCTTAATTTCGTGAAAACCACTAAAGAAATTTCTCTCGGCGATATCGCCGCACGCTCCGAAGAGTTACGCGGAGAAAATATGACCCTCAACATGGGTCCCTCTCACCC
>CAIOLH010000169.1 GCA_903859115.1 uncultured Opitutia bacterium
ACCTGTAAACATCGGTGAAACCTTGACTAAATATCAGTTATAAGTGAGGTTCATTTATTCGTGACTCCTTCGTTTGAAAAAGTTCGTCAGCTTCTTCGCCAACTCCCCGGCTTGGGTCACCGCTCGGCTGAAAGAATCGCTCTCTATTTACTCGTTGAGAAACCAGAAAAACTAGGACCCATACTGGAATCACTAACCGCGGCCTCAAAACAGGTGAAGCGTTGTAACCGTTGCGGTAGTATCGCTGAAGGCGAACTCTGTGAAGTTTGTGCGGATCCCAAGCGCGAGGCCACTTCCCTTTGTATCGTTGAGCAAGTCCCCGATTTACTCGCCATCGAACGCTCCCAGGCTCACCGGGGCACCTACCATGTCCTCCACGGCCGACTTTCACCCATCAACGGCGTGGGCCCTGAACATTTAAATTTAGCATCTCTAGAGAAGAGGCTCAAAGACGAGCCGATCAGTGAAATCGTTCTGGCGCTAGGCAATGACATCGAAGGTGAAGCGACCTGCCATTACATTCGTGAAAGCATCTCCAATATTCGTGCCGGAATAAAAGTAAGTCGTATTGGCTTCGGACTACCCAGTGGCAGCGGGTTAACTTTTGCTGACTCAGCAACACTGCGTAGTGCGCTGGAGGGTCGTCGCGATGTCGGAGACTAATCCGCTTAATCAATACCCCGAAGTTGCCGAAAACTATTGGCTTAATTTCGCTGAACAAATCACCGCCTTAAAAGACGAGGAGGCCTTAGAAAAAATCACTCCCTCAGTGGCGAAGCTCTCTGATCTATTCACAATCGATAGACCTGATAAAAAGTTTCCCGACTATTTTTCAGATAACGAACTACTCTCAGCTTACGGTTTATTTTTCTTACCACAGAGTTTTGTTCGTACGACCTATGCCCTACGATTTGTAACTGAGGCGCGACAGTGGAAGGCGCCAGCTACTCCGATGCGCATTTTGGATTTGGGATCAGGACCAGGCTCCTGTGGAGTTGCCTGTGCTCACTATTTTAAAGAGTTAGGCGTAAAAGAATTAGAGCTCAATTCCCTTGATTATTCCGCCACGGCCTTGGCTGCGCTGGAACCATTTGCTGAGGCGGTTTTAGGCAATAAATACAGTGTAAAAACTAGAATTGGCGATGCCCACCGAGCCGACACCTGGCCGGAGGGTCCGTTTGATATCATTATTGCGGGATTCGTATTGAATGAAATGAAGTCACTCAGTCAGCAGGCTCTCATTCAATGGGTAGAGTCGATGAAAGATCGGCTTACCCCTGACGGACTAATTTTGATTTTAGAGCCCGCCCTCAAGGTAACCTCTCAGCGCTTGCAAAAACTGAGCGATGAAGTTGCTGCTCAAGACATCGTTACGAGAATTGGACCCGAGTTGGATGCTCATCCCTGTCCACAACTCGCTGAGGGTATCCACTGGTCTCACGAGGTCCGACATTGGCAAATACCTTCTACCACTGAATTTATTAATCGTAAATTGCATCGCGACTTACGTGATGTGCGTTTTACCTTCGCTGCTTTTTCTAATCAAAAGGTTAAAGCCTTGGATAGTTCCGTAATTCGAATTGTCTCCGATATTCAAATTATCAAAGGCCTGCTTCGATTTATTGGAGTTCAAAACGGACAGTTACAAACCGTCGAAGTCTCCACACGTGGTTTATCCAAACACGATGTTAAACTTCTAGCGGCGAAATTTGAACGTGGCGATATTGTCAGTCACTCACAACCACCCACCTCGAAAGTCAGATTACCCGATAGCACTGGCTTGCAGATTGTTTGGGCCGCACAGCCAAGAAATTAAGTAAAATAGGGGTATTTGTGACAGAAAAGTGACGAACTATAGGAAGTTTGGGGTTAAAAATCCAAAATTTATCGTGTGAGAGTGACAACGCTTTGATGAATAGTTATGGCATAGAAATGTTTAATCGTGAACTCAGCTGGCTAAGTTTTGACCGACGCGTGTTGGAGTTGGCCGAAGATCCTACCGTGCCACTTCTGGAGCGTGTTCGTTTTCTTTCTATCGTAAGTTCAAACTTAGATGAGTTTTTCGAAATTCGTGTAGCCGGTATCATGCAGCAGGAAGAATCGGCCAGTCACCCAGCTACGCGAGAGTTCTTACAAGAAGTATTAAAACGCGCTCACAGCCTTGTCAGCGCCCAGCAAAATTGTTGGAAGGAGCAAATTGTTCCCGCTCTAGCCAAGGAAGGCATCGAATATAAAATTAAAGGACAGCTCACGAAAGCTGAACTGAATGAACTCTCGGAAAGATTTGATAAAGACATCTTACCTGCATTGACACCGCTGGCCATTGATCCGTCTCACCCCTTCCCGGTGCTCACCAATAAAGGCCTCTATTTATTGGCGTTATTACAAGATCCAGAGACCGGCGAAACTCGTCGTGCGGTGGTTCCTGTTCCTCGCGTGTTACCTCGCATCTTAGCGGTGGGGCCAAGCAGTAAACGCACGTTCACACTACTCAGTATCGTTACCCAAATTTTCATTGAACGACTCTTCCCTGGTTTAGAATTAAAAGGCTCTTGGGCTTTTCGTATTACGCGAAACAGCGATTTATACGTCGATGAAGAAGAAACCGTAAACCTCTTAGATGCGATTGAAGACGAAATTCGAAATTTAAGAAAAGGCGCACCCGTACGACTCGAAATCGAGGACTCGGTACCCGATGAAGAACTAACCTGGCTATTAAAATCTATCGGTCTCGGGGTGGATAATACCTTCCGTATCCCCGGTCCAATCAACATGATGCGATTGAGCAGTTTGATTGATCTCGTTAATCGTCCCGACTTAGTCTTCCCAAGTTTCTCATCAGTTACTCCAATAGAACTTAGTGAACCCTCGAAGATTTTTTCGAAGATCTCCAAAGGTGATATCCTTCTTCATCATCCCTACGAATCATTCACGCCAGTCGTGGACTTATTACGTCAGGCCGCCAAAGATGACTCTGTCGTTGCGATTAAATTAACTCTGTACCGCACCAGCGGAGACTCACCCATCGTTGAAGCCCTAAAAGAAGCGGCGCAGAATGGTAAGCAGGTCACTGCATTGGTCGAACTTCGTGCCCGCTTTGACGAACTGAATAACATCGAATGGTCACGTCAGTTACAAGAAGCAGGTGCCCACGTCGTCTACGGCCTCGCCGGACTTAAAACACACTGCAAAGCGTGTCTCATTATTCGCCAAGAAAAAACGGGTCTGAAGCGTTATGTGCATTTGGGCACTGGAAATTATAATCCAAAGACGGCGCGCCTTTACACCGACTTTTCACTTTTTACGGCTGATGAAGAAATTACTTCCGAGGTGGGATTGTTGTTTAACGTGTTAACCGGAAATCTCGCTAAACCAAAGTTCAAACACCTCTTGGTTGCACCTTTCCATCTGCATCGCGGAATTTTAGATTTAATTAAATCAGAAATTTCTGCAGCGAAAGCAGGTCGACCTGCTAAAATTTTTGCGAAGGTAAATAGTCTTGTGGATCCTGAGGTTATCAAAGCTTTGTACGAAGCGTCTAATGCGGGCGTTTCGATTCATCTCATCGTCCGTGGTATCTGTTGTCTAATTCCCGGAGTTCCCGGTAAGAGCGAAAACATCAAAGTATTCAGTGTTTTAGGTCGATTCCTAGAACATAGCAGACTTTTCCGTTTCGAGAATTCAAGCGGCGAACCGATTATTCTTATGGGGAGTGCCGACTGGATGCCGCGTAATTTCATGCGTCGAGTTGAGTGCGTATTCCCCATTAAGAATAAAGCACTGCGCTCACGTATCGAAAAAGAAGTTTTAAAAGTTTACAGCGAGAAGCTCGGCGATGTTAAGCAACTCAACTCAGAAGGTCAGTATCTACCCTGCTCTCCCAAAGGGCGCAGTGATAC
>CAIOLH010000170.1 GCA_903859115.1 uncultured Opitutia bacterium
CGCGATAGCTATGAAGCCTACACAAACTTCCGCTTAGTTGTTCACCCAATTAACAATATTGTCTGCTCGCTGGAATGAAGGTGGGCTGTTGGTGTCGTCGTTAAAGTAAGTGGTCGTGATGGTGCCCGACTTAGGCATGTCCGTTCCATCCCAATATTCTATATCCAGGGGTGTGGCTTCTGTAGTTGGCTCAAGGAAATTGGCACCACATGAAACAACAAGAAAACCAGGGTATTTCCATGCTCCATAAGTAGTATCGTAGGCACCAGTACTTAAATTTAGGATAGGTGTAGTGTCTCCAGCTAGAACGCGATAGCGATAGTCATAGGCATTGCCCCAGGGATCACGGAATTCGTAGGCTTTAGCGCTGGCACCCTTCATCCAATCTTCTAGCCCGAGTGACTTATCATCGTTAGATGTAACCACGCCGTCGCTTAAAAAGGGTTTCATTTTGCGATTAGTTCCAGGTAAATATTTGGTATCATTATAGTCAAGCAACATAACATAATTTCCGTTTGATGAATTCGAAGTATAAATTCTTGTACGTCCAACGAGTTGGTTAAAGAAATCCTTTCGGAATTGTGCGCCGTTGGTCTTTGCTAAATTTGAACCGCACGGATAGTCGCCATAAGTTTTACGATACACTTCGCAGGCCATGCCGAGACCTTGGATTTCTCCGCGCGCTTTAGCCTTATTATTACCATTTCTAGCCGCTTTAAAGAGGCTAAACATGAGTGTGCTCAGAATGCCAATGACGGCGATTACTAGCAAAATTTCGATGAGGGTGAAGCCTCGACGGACAAGAGATCGTGGGGACATGGGATAATTTATAAATTAAATATGGCGTGAATCGTTTTCGTCTTTTTTGACGTAACCAGAATCTTGGCGCTGATGATTTACGGCATTCTTTTTTAAGTAAGCTTGGTAAACATCTTCGGCTGACATTCCTAAGACTTGGGCGATTGAGATAAGAAAGTGAAAGAGATCGATGACCTCGACGCGGGCATTTTGTTCGTCGAACTTCTGATACTTGGCCCACCACTTCCAAGGTACCGAGTCAGTCAACTCAGCCATCTCTTGCTGCATGGCGCGGAGGTAGTTGAGCGTCCATTTGATTTTCTCTTCCTCGGTCATGCCTTCCGTGATGACCCCAATACGCTTGTTGAGGTCAGATTGCATTTTGAAGATTTCGTCGAATTTATCAGCCATAAGCCCATCAAATGGTCTTAGGGGTTGGGGGCAACCCTGTATGCATGGCTCCATGCTAATTCGTCTTTGCAGATTCCCTAGAGTATGCCTTTCTCTAGGTGTGTCGTCCGTCCCGCCTATTAAACAATTAAGAAAACCCGAGGTTCTTGCTCCGGCGGGGGAGTGGAATTGTGCAAAAGCTGCGGTGGAAAATGGAGCAGACGCTATATTTTTTGGCGTCGGCCGATTCAACGCTCGCGTTCGTGCTCATAATTTCGAAGAAGCCGATTTACCCGCCCTCATGACCTACCTGCACGGTCGAGGCGTAAAAGGGTATGTTACTTTTAATACCCTTATTTTTCCTGAAGAGCTCGCAGAAGCATCGCGCATGCTCCGCACAATTATTGCTTCAGGTGTAGACGCCGCGATTGTGCAAGACGCTGGCATTTGTCGTCTCATAAGAAAAATATCACCCGACTTTCCTATTCACGCTTCGACCCAGATGACGGTGACCAGTGCGGAAGGCGTACAATATGCCAAAGACTTAGGTGCATCCCTCGCAGTTTTGGGTCGCGAAGTTTCAATTCCAGAAATGCAAAAAATGCAGACGGAATTATCGGCAAAAAATACTCCGTTAGATTTAGAAGTTTTTGTGCATGGTGCACTTTGCGTAGCGTATTCGGGTCAATGCCTCACGAGTGAATCTCTCGGCGGTCGTTCCGCAAATCGCGGTGAATGCGCCCAAGCGTGTCGCTTGCCTTACGAATTAGTTGTCGATGGAGTAGTCAAAGACCTGGGCGATCGCGCTTACTTACTCTCACCCCAAGATCTTGCCGGAATTGAGGTAGTCCCTGATTTAATCCGTGCTGGTATCAAATCCTTAAAAATTGAAGGACGTCTCAAGTCGCCCGAATACGTAGCGGCGATTACCCGTGCTTACCGTCGAGCCGTCGATGCTGCATGGTCAGCCCTACAAACGGGACAAAATGCCGATCAAGCCGCTCATCGGGTTAATACCGAAGAGGAGTATGCGATGCAGATGACTTTTTCGCGCGGACTTTATAGCGGTTGGCTTCGGGGTATTGATAATCAAAATTTAGTGCACGCCCGTTTTGGAAAAAAGCGTGGCGCGTATTTAGGACAAGTGGTCGATGTGTCGACGAATGGAGTTACTTTAAAATTACAAGGCCCCTTAAAGCCGGGTGATGGTGTGGTCTTTGACCAAGGTAAACCAGCCGAACGTGAGCAGGGTGGATTTGTCCACGGTTTAGAGCCTGCGCGCGGTGAGTTAACTTTTGTCAGATTCGGACGTGAAGATGTGGATTGGTCGCAAGTCGCACCAGGCGCACTTCTTTGGAAAACAAAAGATCAAGAACTCGATAAACGATTACACGATTCCTGGGATCGTGAGCGTCCCAACTATCGCCGACCCATTTCTGCCAAAGTCATTGGTCGATTAAATCACCCTTTACGTATCGAGTTAAATGACGGCGAAGGACACGTGGTTTCGGCTGATTCGACGATGCCTTGCGTCGCAGCTGAGAAGCGTCCACTAGCTCAGGAATTATTACAGGAGCAACTGGGTCGAATGGGCGAGACTGGCTTTGAACTCGCTGAATTAAAATTAGACTTAGAAGGTTCGTTGATTGTGCCGATGAGCGAAATCAATCGCATCCGCCGTGATTTAATCGAACGCTTGACTGAACTCCGTGAACAATCCCCTAAATGGAAACTAAATTCATTTAGTGAAGAAGCTTATACCGTAGAAAAAGGTTCGGAAAAATCCACCGCTCGCGCCGAGCTTATCACAGTTATTCGTGAGCCAGAACAACTTGAGCCAGCCTTACAATGGGGTGCTCGAGTTATTTATGCAGAATTTGAAGACCCTAAAAAATTCCGTGCCGCGGTCGCTCGCGTCCGTGAGTTTGAAAAGGAATCAGGAAAGAAATGTGAGTTCTGGGCGATGGGTCCACGCATCCATAAAGAAGGCGAAGACCGTCTCACGGAAATTGTATTATCCTCCAATGCCGATGGTTATTTGGTGCGTAATCACGATAATTTAAAAGCCTTCGCGGGCCATCGTCGCCGCGGAGATTTTTCACTCAATGTTGCCAATGGACTGACGGCCGAGTGGTTGGTTCGTCACCACGGACTTGAAGGTGTCACCGCCTCGTATGATTTAGACGTGAATCAGTTAACGGCTCTTATTAAATCAGCCCCAGCTGAATGGTTTGAAGTCACCCTTCACCAACATATGCCCATGTTCCATATGGAGCACTGCGTATTTTGTACTTTTATGTCGAAGGGCAAAGACTACCACGATTGCGGTCGTCCTTGTGAAAAACACCGAGTGAAACTGCGTGATCGAGTTGGTGCTGAACATATTTTGAAAGCCGATGCGGGCTGTCGAAATACGCTTTATAATTCAAGAGCGCAAACGGGTGCTGAATACATGGGCGACTTATTAGCCCTCGGCGTGAGACGCTTCCGTATTGAATTCGTTGATGAAAATGCTGCTACCGTGACTCAGACTTTAGAGCGTTATCAATCTCTGCTCGACGGAAAAATTACCGGAACCGAACTTTGGAATGATTTAAAAGTTTTAAATCAGTTAGGTGTTACGCGTGGGACACTGCGCGTGAAAATCTAAACTTCTTCTTTGAGTCGCGGAAGCAGTCCAGTGATTCGTCCTGAATCTGAAATATTTCTCACGGCCATGGCGTAGGCTGTCGGGTCGCCAACGAGTATAACTTGTTTGCGGCCTCGCGTAATCGCTGTGTAAATTAAATTTCGTGCCAGCATGATGCTGTGTTGACGCAGTAGAGGAATAACGACGGCTGGGAATTCGGATCCTTGCGATTTATGGATACTCACAGCGTACGCTAATTGCAGGTCGGATTGTTCACTCCGTTCAAATTCAACACGCGTACCGTCGAAATCGATGAGCATATTTCCGCTTTCGGGCTGAACTTCGAGGACTACACCGAAGTCGCCGTTAAATATCAATTTATCGTAATTATTTCGGGTCTGAATGACTTTATCGCCGATGGTAATTCGTCCCGACTGAGCATGCGGTCCGCGTAGTTTCTCTTGGAGGGCTTGGTTGAATGCTTGGATACCGCCCGTGCCTTTGTGCATTGGAGCGAGTACTTGAATATCGCGCAGTGGATCTAATCTTAATTTGCTTGGTAAGATTTCGCAGCAGAGCTGTGTCACCTTTTGAACGCATTTTTCTGGGTCATCCACACGCAGGAAATGGATGTCTTGGGTGAAATCCAATTTATCAAATTCTTCAACTGGGTGGGGCGGGTGAGCGTCGGAATGTAAAATCCCGTGAGCAATCGTGACGATACCCGAACGTGCCCCTTGTCGAAAGACGCTATCCAGTCGAGTCACGGCTGCCACGTTGGATTGAATAATATCACTTAAAACATTTCCGGCTCCGACTGAGGGTAACTGATTTACATCACCGACTAAAAGTAAATGGGCAGTACCAGGGATTGCACGTAATAAGGCCGCGGCGAGTTTCGTATCCAACATACTAGACTCATCGATGATGATAAAATCTACGCTCAGGGGATTTTCGGTATTGGCCGTAAATCCGCCAGCACTGGGGTCAAATTTCAATAAGCGGTGAATGGTGGAAGCTGCAACGTGTGTTGCTTCATGCATGCGTTTGGCTGCTCGACCCGTCGGAGCCCCTAATAAAATTTTAACACGTTTCGCTACGAGGATGTCGCACAGGGCTTTGAGAATCGTTGTTTTTCCCGTACCAGGTCCGCCGGTGAGAATGCTGACTTTATTTTTTAAGGCCATGACGACGGCTTGGCCCTGTGCTTCCGAAAAAGTAAAGCCCGCACGATCTTGAGCCCACACCACAGCCTTATCGGCAATGATAGATGGTAGATTGCTTGGAGTGTTAACCAGTCTACGCAGTGATGCCGTGATTGAACGCTCGGCATTTTCCTGTGCGCGAAGTTGAATCAGACGAACACCATTCGTTTCAAGTAAGCAGACAGAATTTTCTTTAATCAGAACTTTCAAACGATCTTGCACGATAGAGTAATCTACTTCGAGCAGGGCGGTGGCTTTTTCGAGTAAGCCTACCTCGGGGAAGGCACTATGACCCTCGCCTTCAAGTTCTTCTAAAGTGTGCATAATACCAGCATCAACCCGTTGGGGTCCAGCGGTAGGCAGTCCTAGATTTCGTGCAATTTTATCAGCTGTTTTAAATCCCACGCCTTCGACTTCACGACAAACCTTATACGGCTCATTCATTAATATCTTTTTCGCGTCGTTGCCATAAGCCTTAACAATACGAAGGCAGAGTGCGTTGGTGACGCCGTAAGTTTGAAGAAACACCATGACTTCACGAAGAGCCTTTTGTTCTTCCCAGGCGGCCTTGATAGATTTCGCACGTCCGGGTCCGATGCCTTCGACTTCGCGGAGTCGCGCTGACTGATTCGAAATAATATCAAAGGTGCGGACGCCAAATTTCGCGACAATTTTTTCGGCGTAAGTTTTACCGACGCCTTTGACTAAACCGCTCCCTAAATATTTACGAATGCCGTGAACGGAGGAGGGGAGGCGTGAGGTAAAAGATTTTACGCGAAGTTGAGCACCGTGCTGGTGATGCCGTTCCCAGAATCCGATCACTTCAACCGTCTCGCCACATTGAACACCGGAGAGATTTCCAAGAATCGTAATTTTGTCTCCCGTTTCAGGACTTAATTCCGCAATCGTGAAAAAAGTATCCTCGTCCAACCACAAGATACGTTCGACCACACCTGAAAGTGTTATTTCAGGTCCGCGAGATTCTTGGCGCGGGGGTGACATAGTTAGAGCCAATCATTCCTTGGTCTAATGAGCGAAACAAAACCTTAAAATCCAAAGAGTGTTTTTTGTAGCGTGGGCAGGTCGATATGCACCGTGTCAGGACCGTACGGCAATAACTCCTCGACCGTATGACTGCCCGTGGCCACGCAATGGATAGCGGCCAGTTTACCGTTTCGTGCGGTTTCGATATCAAAAGGCGAATCGCCAATCATGATTGTTTTTTCGGGCTTAGCACCGAGCGTGCTGGTAACGAAATGCGTGAATTCGGGCTGCGGTTTGCGCCAGGGGTGGACATTGGTACCGAAGACGCCGTCTACGAGATGATCAATTTTTAGATAACTAATAATTTTTTTAGAGTTCGTATCATCCTTATTAGTGTAAACGGCGGTACGCACTCCGCGGGCTTTGAGGCCGGTGAGAATCTCTTCACAACCCTCATAAGTTTTTACCCCTTGCAGCATGACAGAGGGAAAATGTTCGCGGAATAGTTTGGTAGCCGTAGCGGCATTGTCCTCGCCCGCTAATTTTTGCACCGTAACGTTGACGGATCCACCGACGGCACGACGAATCTCTTCGTAGCTTACACCCGGTAAGCCCATCAGTTTCATAACATCATTATAACACTGATGGATGCCCTCAAAGTTATCCACTAAGGTGCCATCGAGGTCGAATAATACGGTTTCGGGAAGTTGGGCTGACATGCTTAGAATAACTGAGTCGCTAATGGGCATCTTTCCAAGTTTGGAATTGAAGAAAAGCGTTTTACCCCTACTTATTGCGATATTCCCATGACCTTCTCGCTCGATTTAACTAAACCCCTAAGCCGTGTCGGCTTAATTGTTAACCTGGTTTTCCTCACCGTCGTTTTTTCGGCGATCTCCTGGTTAAGTTTTGGGTTTATGACGAATACCTTGCCCACTTCGAGCGCTCACGAAGAAGAGCAAGCGATTGCACAAAAAGTACAGGATCAAACCTTTTCGAAATTAAAAGCGGCGGCTAAAGGAAAAGCTTTCGACGAAAAAGCGGCGACTGCTGAAGCACGTGCTAAGGGTGTCGAAGCTGCAGAAAAAGAAGCTGAAAAAATTCATCACCACGCAGTTGAAGGTTGGGCGCCCTTTGCAATTTTCCTACTTATTCTATCAGCCATTTTCTTTACGGGCTTTCTCGCCATTGCGTTGCTACGTCGTGCTTACGATGCCGCTGCCTCAACTTTCTTCGCCTTCCTCGCTATCGCAGGTGGATTGGCTTATGCTACCTTTGTTGCCTTTGAACCATTCTTAACCCACCACGAGCTGACCAAGACTTGGGCGCCTGCTGGAATCGTCGGTTTAGTTTTGATTTTACCCCTGTTATTTAAGGGTGAAAATCAAAGTCACACCGAAGACGCTCACTGATTTTTAGAGTCGGCTGACTTGGCCGAAATCAAAAACGGTGTGACTGATTAAGCCTTCTTCAATGGCGGCTAAATCAGTATCTTTTCCTGCCTTGATGACCTCACCGTCGCTCCAGGCAAAACTGTATCCGAGAGCTGATGGCTTAAAGAGTGAACTGTGTCGAACGAGTGCCGGGATAGTTTTCTTAACTTTGGTTTCCGCAGTTACTTTACTCGGATAATTTAAACTGTGAACGTGTAAATCTGTGACTGGTTTGCCGACTAAGCTTTTTGCAAAGGCAGCGGCGTGATCGCAGGCGGCATCGAGGTGAGGTTGAATACTGCTGGGGCAAACGCTCGGATTGCGATGAACGGCTTCGAATACACTTTGTTCTAAGTCGAATGAACAAGCAACAGAGGGGAGACCCCAGGCACTTCCTTCGGTCGCACCAGCAAGAGTACCTGAACTCAGACACAAAGGCATAGTGGCGTTGAAGCCAATATTCATGCCTGAAAGTACGACATCAGGTTTCTTTTTCAAAAGATTCCCCAGCGCGATATTTACGCAATCGGAAGGAGTTCCATCAATAGCCCAAGCTTCATGTCCGCAATTGGGATAGGATGAAACGGTGACTTCGCGGTGTCGACTAAAGGCCCGACCGATCCAGCTTCTTTCTCCGGAAGGTGCCGCCACCCAAACATGAAATCCTTGTTTAACGCAGGCTCGAACTAAATTCTGAAAGAAAGCAGCTCCGATGCCGTCATCATTGGTAACAAGAACCGTGGGAGCTGAAATCATAAGCCGAAGAGTGGTAAAACTTGGCTCACGGGCAATGCGTAAGGCAAAGATTATTTTGTCGAAACCTTCGTGTCTAGTTCAGCAATCTGGTCCCTTAAAGCCGCCGCCGTTTCAAAATCTTCATTTTTTACAGCTAGAGCGAGTTCAGTTTTCGCTTTTTGTAGGCGATTTTTTAAATCCATTTCGGAAGGCTGAGGACGTCGACCCGAATGCGAAATGCCTGGCTGGATTCGTGAAAGAGTAGGCAAGAGGTCCTGGGTGTGTGCTTCGTAGCATTGAGGGCAGCCGATACGGTGGGTGCGTTGAAAGTCCTCCCAGCGGAAGCCGCAGGATGGGCAGGAGCCTTGAATCTTCGGCATCGGTATATCGAGCTTTATGCCTAAGATTTGAGAGGGCAGGCTGCCCGCTGAGGGGGATGTTATGGAACTGGGACAGTGAGCACAGCTTGAGTAAGTCATAGCCTTTCCTCCCGCCACCAGTGTAATGAAAAGTGTGCAGGGTTTTTTGCATTGGGTGCAAACTGGAGGGACTGGTTCCATGGACAAGACTATGGAACTTTTTGATTCTATTACAAGCCGGAGGCATTCTTTTCGGTTGAAGCCAGGCCAAGTCCGTATTGCCTAGTCTACGATGTATTTAACCTTTCTTCCTGCGATACTCGCCGACACTGAAAAAGGCGCGATTTGGTATTTCAAACAATTGGATAGCGCCGGCCTCGCGGTGGCTGGCGTTCTGGTAATTTGTTCTTTTATTGGTTGGGGTGCGATGATTCAAAAATGGTCCGA
>CAIOLH010000171.1 GCA_903859115.1 uncultured Opitutia bacterium
ATGGCTATCTGACACCTAAAAACCAACAAAACCGACCTTTACCATGCCTGAAAATATCGAAAAACGTGTCACCGACATCATCGTTAAACAGTTGAGCGTCAACGCCGAGCAGGTCACTGCCGCCGCTGGCTTCCAAACTGATCTTAAGGCCGATTCGCTCGACCTCGTAGAAATCATCATGGCTTTTGAAGACGAGTTTGGCATCGCTTCAATTCCTGAAGAAAAAGCTGCGTCCATGAAGACCGTGGGCGACGCAATCGAGTATATCAAGGCCAACGCCACCAAATAATTCGACGGGCTAATCTAGCCCGCAAACGTGAGCACACCAAGCAATCCACGCCGAGTAGTCGTAACAGGCATTGGCTGTCTGACGGCACTTGGTCCCGATAGTGCAACCTTCTGGGATTCTTTGTTGAAGGGTCGCTCGGGTATCTCACGCGTCACTCGTTTTGATCCGACTGATTTTCCTTCGAAGGTCGGCGCTGAAATCAGAGACTTTGACCCAGGCGTTTACATGGATCCCAAAGAGGCGAGACGTAATGATCGCTACACTCAATACGCCGTCGCTGCATCGCGTATGGCAGTTGAAGATGCAAAACTCGATGTAAACAAAATCGATTCCGAACGCTTCGGTGTAATCATCGGATCCGGAATCGGCGGAATGGAAACCATCGAAAACCAAGCGCGTGTTCTTATCGAACGTGGTCCTTCCCGTGTTTCCCCTTTCACAATCCCTTCATTAATTGCGAACATCGCTTCTGGTGTCGTCGCCATCGAATTCAAAGCTAAGTCCGTCAACTACGGCGTCGTTTCCGCCTGTGCTTCCGGCTCTCACTCTCTCGGTGAAGCGATGCGCCACATTCGCGATGGTCACGCCGATGTTATGCTTTCAGGTGGTTCTGAGGCCGCTATTACACGCCTAGGTTACGCTGGATTCTGTAACATGAAGGCGATGTCGACTGACTTTAATGACACCCCTGAAAAGGCTTCACGTCCTTTCGACAAATTACGCGACGGATTCATTATGGGCGAAGGTTCAGGTGTTTTAGTCATCGAAGAACTCGAACACGCTAAAGCTCGCGGTGCCCGTATTTATTGCGAACTCGCTGGCTACGGCGCGACTTGCGATGCTTATCACATTACTGGACAAGACCAAGAAGGTAAAGGACTCGCACTCTGTCTCGATCGTGCGCTCGCTGATGCCGACGTCAAAAAATCTGAAGTGAGTTACATCAATGCTCACGGTACATCGACCCCCATCAACGATCGCTGCGAATCACTAGCCATCAAGCGTTCCTTCGGAGAATTGGCACCCAAAATCGCCATCTCATCCACGAAGTCGATGACAGGTCACTTACTCGGTGCTGCCGGTGGTATCGAAGCCGCGGTCTGCGTTCTCGCAATCCACAACGGTATCGTTCCTCCGACTATCAATTACGAAAATCCAGATCCAGATTGCGATTTAGATTACGTCCCTAACAAAGCTCGCACGATGAAAGTCGACGTCGCGATTTCAAATAATCTCGGTTTCGGTGGTCACAACGCTTCGCTGGTCTTCAAGCGTCTTAAGTAATCGACCCGATAGCTTTCTCCCAAGTTTCAACTTCGCCATTAATACCGTGAAGTTGAAGTGCTCGTCTGATTTCATTGTTGGATGGTTCGGTCACGACGTGATCAGGATCGGCCTGTAAATCCGGTCTTACCTGACTTACAATCGCCCACGCTGCCCACGCACGCCATTTCTTTTGTGCCGCTCTGTCGCCTTTTACACGGTCAGCCAAATGTTGATAATGAACCCGTGCATTGCCTGTAAATTGTTCAGTGGGCTGACTCACTAACCAACCAATCGCAGCGTAGGGCAGTGGATTATCTTTAAGGCATTCTGCTTCCGTAGGAACATTGCAATACAAGGCTCGATCCACCGCCAAAAGCGCACGTGCTGGTAAATTCTCTAGCCATAATTGTTGTCCGTATTCTAAACAGAGTAAGTAAAGTTCTTCGCCTTGGTCATCGCGCAAGGCATTGAGCTCGCGCCAGGATAACTTCTTCTGACCTGAGGGTAAATAGGGGCAGGGAGTCACCACGAATTAAGGCCGTGCGTACGGATTAGTTTTCTTCTCTTTACCAACCGATGTGTTTCCCCCGTGCCCTGGAAGTAAATTTGTGTCTTCTGGCAAAGTGTAAATTTGTTCGCGAATCGATTTTAATAACTGATTCCAATCGCCATTCGGTAAATCAGTGCGCCCAACCGACCCATTAAAAATAGCATCACCAGTGAAGGCTAACTTTTCTTCTGCACAGTAAAAGAGTAGACTGCCCGGACAGTGTCCAGGAACGTGACGAACCTCGAATTTTTTTCCGAGTGCAGTGAAGGTGTCGTCCTGTTTGAGCCAGTGACTGACCTTACAGGAGTGAAAATCTTCTTCGGTTAAAAAGGGCATCATGGCTTGGTAGCGATTGCGATAAGCCTCAATGTTTTCAATCATTTGCTGATCGTCCTCATGAGCTAGTGCCTGCGCTCCCGCAGTCGCAAAAGCATGGGCATCACACATGTGATCCCAGTGTCCATGAGTGATTAAAATGTGGGTGAGTTTGAGTCCACGCTTTTTGATTTCAGGTAAAAGTGTTTTGGCTGCGTCCCGTGGAGCGTCAACGACCACGCAGTATTTGCCGTCATCCGACGTCAACAAATACGCGTTGGTTTCAAAGGGTCCGAGGGACCAAGATTCAATTTTCATAAAATTATTGAGCGAAGGCTCGATTAAAAGCTTCTTCGATTTTTTCAGGAGGACGCTCGGCTTTGAATTCGCGATTCACAAACGCATGCACCGTGAAGCCTTCAACAATCAGTTCATTGCCCCGTTCAACTTTGTAAGTTAAATGTAGTCGGGCCTTGGGCTTTTCCGCAAGGGTCACCGTGATTTTTAAACGGTCATCGAAGTGTGATGGGCGATGATACGTGAGTCCTGTTTCTAAAACGGGAAGGAGGAAGCCGTCATTTTCTAACTCGCGATACGGACAATTAATCTTATC
>CAIOLH010000172.1 GCA_903859115.1 uncultured Opitutia bacterium
GCTCGACCGAGTAAATCTTCAACGGACACGGGACGGAGATCCGTAATCGTCACGCGGCCCGAACTTAAATCACCCACTGTGGGAATAATTAAAGTATTAATTCCGCTTTTTTGCGCGACTGCGTTTATTTCTTTAATTCTTTTGCTCGCGGTGGATGGTAGGGTTAAAATAATTTCACTAATCCGGGTGCGTTCTTTAATTTCGGGTAAAATTTCAGGAGAACCAATTACAGGAATGCCGTGAATATCTAGGCCGTGTTTTTGTTTATTATCATCTAAAAAACACACTGGCTCAATGCCCTCGTCGCGGCGTTTCAACAAATCTATGAGAATTTGTTCTCCAATGGCCCCCGCTCCGACGATCGCTACTCTTTTGATCTTCTTATTTACACTGAGTTCTGTTTTACTTCTCTCGTTTATCATTCTGATAAACACCCTTACTCCTAAAAACATTAAAACCGATAAATTGTAATCAACCAAAATGACGCTGTGCGGAATGACGTAAATGGACGCCGCCTGCTCGGTATTTTTGTTTATACTATTTTGTAATATTGGAATTAAATAGATGACCGTCGACGCGATAGTTAAAGAGTAAATCACCCGCATCGCATCATGGAGTCGGAAATACCTAAGCACACTGCGGTAGTGCGCACCTAGCCCTAAAATAATAAACTTCAGCGGGATAATCCACATCAGCGCGTAGGGTCGCTGATAGTTCATGTAAAAGTTGCGGGTAGTCTCCCTGTTTGTTGCCAGGCTCTCATTTAAGATTTTCGGGTCGCTTAAAAATCTAATTTCGTAGCTTAACCAAAAAACGAGGGCGATAATCGGTGCATAAACTAAAAAGTAGAGTGCAATTCTTTTGGGGTAGTTTGTTTTATTATAAAGATTGGAGATGGTTTTCATAAAGTTTTATTCCTGGACGACCCGGAAGCCAAGGGTGCGACTTCTTTCGCGTTTAAGTGCCTTGCGCTGGGGAAATTCTTTTTTGGTAACCGTGTTTACACTTCCACCTAAAATTAAGGCTTCTTCGTTCCCCTTGGGTGAGGCGGTCCACTCTTCGACGTTACCAATAAGATCATAAAATCCGTAAAGGTTAGTTTTGGTCGTAGCGACGTTACGTGTAGTGAGCCCGTCGGTATTATCAAATGTCCATGCTTGGTCAGATTTGCTTTTTTCTCCAAAACTACCTGCTGCTTGGATAAATTCTTCAGGGGTGGGTAGTCTGATTTTTGTTCCTGTAAGCCAGCCTAACTGCTGACAGAATTTCTGGGTATCTTCATAGTTTACTGATTCTACTGGTAGATTGCCGCGGACCACGGCACTTGGGTTTACGCCCATGACTGCCTCATAGAACGACTGGGGAACCTCGTGGCGCATGAGTTTTATTTCCTTATTAACCGGGTGTTTAATAAAGAAACCCTCGATCGCATTATTTATGATTTTTATCATACCCTGGCGACTGGTGATAAAAGTAAGTTCTTGGATTAAGGGCGAGTCATTCGGCAAGACTCCAGGATTTCTGTCCTCTAGTTTCTGGGCCGATGCCAAAAGTTTTTTGGCTGACTCGATTGCTTGATCATATTTTTTTTCTCTTATTTTTGCCTGAGTTTCTACGAGGTCGGCTTTTATTTTTCTTACCGCGAGGGTTGTCCGCGCAAGATTTCTTCTTTTTTCTATTTCGGCACTATTTTTCTTTTTAGCGTATTCACTCAGAGGATTTTTATTTATTATGAGTTGTTGTTTCAAGATAGCTTGTTCCCAGAGTTTTTCTGCCTCATCCCATTGCTCAGCTTTTTCTTTTTGTTCGGCTTCATTTTCCAGGGTCATCAACTCTTTGTATAGTGGATAAGAGATGAAGGTCTCTTTTCGAATACCCAGTTGATCAATTCTTCCAAACTCTGTGTTTAAGACGTCGCGATAATTTTCTAAGAAGTTTGTTTCTATTTTTATCGCTTCGGTGATGGTATCGACAGCTAGTTCAATATTCTCGGCTTTAAAATACCCTTCAGCCTGTCTTTCACACTGTCTGGTTTTCTCCCAGAGTGGAATCGCTTCCATTCTTCTTAGGCGTGTTTCGAGGCGGGCGATTTTTCCGACATCAGCCATGCCTGAATAAATCCATTTAGTTTGGATGATTCGCTCGGAGTCCAATGCCTGCTTGATTAAATTTTTGGATTCAAGGGGATTGCTCAGTTCATTATTTTGTGCCTTTTCTTCGGCGGACCTTGCGGCGGCACGCAAAGTCTCGGCATTGATGATATGAAGTTTCTTTCTTAATCCCTCGAGACGGTTGTTATCTGCACTCAAGGATCCCCTTTTGGATACATAGTCTTCTTGGGCTTTTACCGCTTCCGCGAGTAGATTGATGTCGTCTTCGGTTAATGTGTCTTTCTTGAGTTTTATTTCCTCAAAGGCTGCCTCTTTTTTTTCCGAAATCTCTTTGAGTTCATCTATTTTATCTTTTTCATTCTTAGAGACCGTTTTTCCGTCGCCTCGTTTAATCCGATTGGTCGAGGTGTACAACCAGGCCCCCAATAAAATACAAAACACCATGATTCCAGCGATGATGATGTTCTTAATTTTACCCCAAATCTCTCCCGTTTCTCTCTTTTCAGTTATTTTCTTGAGAATACGCCCTTTGATAAAATTTGGGCGGGGGGGAGGCGTCGAGGGAGGTGTGGTCATTTTATCTATTTTGTCGCTACTTCCTTAAATAAATTTGTAGTTTTAACTTATCTGTTTAACAACCCTAGAACCACACAATATTAAAAATGTTACACTTTAAGCGCATTTCGGTGGTAGGGGCTGGTTTAATCGGTGGGTCCATCTTATTGGCAGGAAAAAAGCGAAATATTTCTGCGGAGTTCTCGTGTTGGTCGCACTCTCCTTCTACACTTTCTTTTTGGTCAAATCTTGGCTGGGTAAACGCACATACCTCACTTAAAGATTCAGTAAAAGATGCCGACCTAGTAATCATTGCAACACCCGTGGATAAAATGGGTGAAACTTTTGTGACAATCGCTCCTTTTTTAAAACCTGGTTGTTTAATCAGCGATGTGGGAAGTATTAAAGCTGAGGTTTTAAGGGCGGCTGCAGTTTTACCTGCTTCGGTTAGTTTTATTGGCTCACATCCCATGGCGGGGTCAGAAAAAGCCGGAGCTAAGAATGCCCAGGCTGATCTCTTTGAAAATAGATTTTGTTTTATTACCCCAGGACCTCACGACCAAGCTGAGTCGGTCCAAAAACTAGAACAATTTTGGCAAAGTCTCGGTTCGAAAACTTTTATTTGTAGCGCAGAAAAGCATGATGAAATTGTGGCAGCGATTAGCCACACCCCCCACGCCAGTGCCGCCGCTTTAATATTAGCCGTAAAAAATCTGCCTGGTTTTAAACAAGCCGCGGTAGGCGCCGGATTAAAAGACTCCACGCGCATTGCAGCGGGTGAAGAAAATCTTTGGGTGGGAATTTTACTAGCCAACGCTGCCCATGTTAGCCGCGGCTTAAAAGAAGTTGAGAGACAAACTGCCGAACTCCGCGCGGCCATTGAACGCGGCGACGCAGTAGCATTAGGTAAAATCCTTGAAGCGGCCAGAATCGCTCGTCAATCGTTGGATCAAACCCATGAGTGAATCCTTCGTTGTTAAGCCCTTTTGCTCGCCCGCGCATGGGGTCGCCCAAGTTCCAGGTTCTAAAAGTATAACCAACCGCGCCCTTATTTTAGCTGCGTTGGCTGACGGAGAAACACTTTTGCGTGGTGCCCTCTTTAGTCGTGATACTGAAATTTTAATTACTTCGTTACAAGAATTGGGATTTTCTGTAGAAGCTAATAAAATATTACACACCATTAAGGTTGTCGGATTGGGCGGAAAGATTCCTGCTAAAGAAGCGAAATTACATGTCGGTAATGCGGGTACAGCGGCGCGTTTTTTAACAGCCTTTCTCACCCTCTCAGAAAAAGGTAAATATTTTTTAGATGGGGATGCGGCGATGCGTCAGCGCCCCATGGCCGGGCTAATAAACGCATTAAGATCGTCAGATAATTTTGCCTACGATAGTCACGGTAAAGAAACGCTTTCATTTCCTTTTACTTTATTAACTTCGGGTTACTTAAAAAATTGTGAAGTCGATGCTTCGGCTAGCTCACAATTACTTTCTGCGTTGTTAATGATTTTACCGTTAAGTTCGGGGGCTAAAGTTCTCATGAGCGGTTCCACGGTTTCGGAACCCTTTGTGCAAATGACCGAAAAAATGTGTGCTCAGTTTGGTCGTCCTATAACTCAGGTTAATCCGGGAGAGTGGCGCTGTGAAAATCCAGGATCTTATATTTCCCCTGGTATTTATGATATTGAGCCCGATGCGACCGCAGCAAGTTACTTCATCGCCCTACCTGCGCTGAGCGGAAAAAAATCCTGCGTGCGTGTTAGCGGCTACAATCCAAAAGGACTTCAAGGCGATACGGCATTTGCTGGGGTGGCCCAAGCCTGCGGGGCAATTCTTAACAACGAGGGTAATGCTTTGGTCATTAATCACTGGCCCGAAATCAAAGGTGGTACTTTCGATTTTAATAATTTTTCAGACACCTTTTTAACTCTCGCGACCCTTGCTAGTCTAGCGAATCAACCCACCACCATTAAAAATATTGGTCATACACGAAAACAAGAGACTGATCGTGTATTAGCCATGGCGACCGAACTAGAACGGCTTGGAATAAAAACCCAACCAACCGCAAAAGAATTACGCGCGGATGATTCACTTTCATCTTTAACCATTTTTCCTGATCGCGAAGCACTCAAAGTCGCTTCCGCACAGAAACCCGTTTCCATTCATACTTACGAAGACCATCGGATGGCGATGAGCTTTGGTATTTTAGGTTCATTTGATTTATGGGGTGATGGTCGTCCATGGATTGAAATTTTAGATCCCAAGTGCACGAGTAAAACTTTCCCACTCTTTTTCTCTGCACTCGAATCTCTACGCACTCAATTTGTGAGCGTTGCTGTAGATGGTGGGGCAGCCTGTGGTAAATCAAGCACTTCACGTACCCTTTCGGAAAAATTGGGTTTTTTACACATCGATACCGGTGCACACTATCGCAGCCTAACCCAAGTTTTACTTCAGAGTTTTGTTAATCCCGAGGACACCGAAGCTGTAAATAATTCATTAGGCAAAATTAAGCTATCGACTGTCATTTCAGGCAACTCCGCCTTCCTCGCTTTAAATAACAAAGTTTTAAGTGAAGCCGAATTAAGAAGTGCAGTCGTGAATGCCTCGGTGTCACAATTTGCTGCGATTCCTGAAGTCAGAGCTTTCATTTTAGCTTATCAAAGAAATCAAGTTCTCGTGGCTCAACAAAATGGTTTTGCAGGACTCATTATGGAAGGACGCGATATTGGATCAGTAGTCTTACCTCATGCGACCGTACGAATTTATTTAGAAGCCGACGCCACTGCACGAAATCAAAGAAGAAAAGATGAGGGCATTGTAGATTCCATTGTCCAACGAGACAAAATTGATTCATCGCGCACGGCCGCCCCTTTAATCTGTGCACCAGGTGCTATACGCATCGATAATACTAATTTATCTTTATCGGAAGTTGTAGAGAAAATTGAGAATTTGATTTTAGAGGCGGGTCGTTGCCAATGATTTTAGATTCTAAAAATTTGGTTTATAAATCTGTTTATCATGGCGCGCGTGCCTTTGCCGAAGTTTTTGCATCGCTCGAAGTAGAGGGCTGGGAAGGGGTACCGCAGGGTGCGTGTATCTTTGCAGCTAATCATCAAAGCATGCTGGATCCGCCTTTGATTGGTTCCTGTCTCCCGCGCGAGATTTCTTATATCGCACGTCGATCACTTTTTGATAACTGGCTTTTTGGTGCAGTCATCCGTGCCTGTAACTCTATTCCCTTAGATCGTGGCGAGGCAGATATCGGTGCCATTCGTATCGCACTCCAGGCCTTGAAATCGGGCAAAGGTTTACTCATTTTTCCTGAAGGTACCCGCAGTCACGATGGGGTAATTAAAGAGGCCAAAGCAGGCGCTGGGCTGCTGGCGTGTAAGTCTGGCGTGCCTGTAGTACCCATTCATATTCGCGGAGCGAATGACATCTTGCCGCGTAATGCCTACTTCCCCACGGGAAATGCCCGTGTGCGGGTGAGGTTCGGTGATGCCTTGTGGCCGGTTGATTATGACCCAGGGCATGGGCATGCCGATCGAAGCGGTGAAGCCTCTAGGAGAATTCTAGAAGCTATCAAACGACTACCTGACTGCGAAGTTCCAGGACTTTAACTTACGAAATTCTTTGCGGCATAACGACGCAGAGAAAATCTTCTTTTAAAGCACGCACAACGCCAGGTGACATATCGTCCTTAAATTCGAAATCAATTTCGTCTTCCGTTAGGGCCTTCAACGGGTCGATGACGTAATTTGGATTGAACGCAATATTTACATCAGGGCCATCGTATTTAACGGCGATGAGTTCTTGTGATTCACCGGTTTCGGACTTGGAAGAAATTTCGAGGTTTTGCGTTTTCTTCGAAACGGTAAGGCGAACAGTGTTATTACGATCGTCGCACATCAGTGATGCGCGGTTCACAGTATCTAAGAATTTTTCTCTTTCGAGACGCACTTTACTGCCCGCATCTTTCGGAATCACTTGGCGGTAGTTAGGATAATTGCCTTCAACCACTTTTGAAACGAGCTGAATGCGATCCACTAAGCCTTCGTCGTTTTTAGGGATATCGATGATGAAATTAACCTGTCTTTCATTGTTTAAAATATGGGCCTTGCTGCCTGACTTAAACAAGCGCTGCAGTTCAGCAATCGTGCGGGCGGGTAAAATAAATGAGAGTGGTTTATCTGGGCCGGCTAATTCTCTTTCGCACTTAGCTAAACGACGACCATCGGTGGCAACCACGGTGAGTTTTCCGTTGGCGAATTCAAAAAATACACCATTTAAAATATAACGATTTTCGTCGGTCGATTGGGCATAGCTAACTTTTCTTAACATTGAACCCAGATCATCTTGTTCGATGGAAATTTTAGACTGACCAGAAAATGTGGCGAGAGGCGGAAATTGCTCTGCGGATAAGCCCACAACGTGAAAAACTGAACTGCCTGAAGTAATTTTTACGCGGTCTTTACCTGTTAATTCGAGGGTCGCATCGCCGTTGGGCAATGAACGAATAATTGGGACGAGGCGCTTGATCGGTAAAGTAATTTTTCCTGGTGATGAAACCGATGCTTTAACGCGGGCACAAATTCCAAGATCTAAATTCGTGGTGGTCAGGGTTACCGTATCACCTTCGGCTTCGATTAATACATTTTGTAAAATCGGCATCGTGGCGCGAGTACCAACGACGTTGGTGACGCTGGTGAGGCCGGTGAATAAATGATTTCGGTTAACCTTGAACTTCATGATGGGGCAAGAATGAGAGACGTCGGGGGTCACTGGCAATACTTCAATAAATCCAAATACACACTTCGGTTATTATATATATCTTAATTAATTAAATACATTAGTAACAGTAGAAGTCGGAAATCCGTGTATAACACTGCAAGCCGTTGAGTTATGGGGATATGGGATTTATCAACCACTGTGCCCAACCCGTGAATAACCCCAGTTTTATTAACATCGATACCCAAACACAGTTTTTTCACCACCTATTAACATTTAAGAAACAGACTCATCATCTTCCGGCGCGGGGTCGGTTTCTTCTTTTTTAAGAAAGAAGAAGTGTCTAATTACGCCCCAAGAGATATAACTTAAAAACACAACGAGCATCGAAAACTCGCGGAATAAAAATAAACCTAAACCTACTAAAATAATTAAAACGAACCCCTTGCTCTTCGTACGCGTATTCCAGTTAATCATTTTCAGACTAGGAAAACGCACGTTACTTATCATTAAGTAAGAAACGATGAGCATGAGCGGCAATAAAACCCACGACCAAGATTTTAAAACCAAGTCCAAGCGGTCATTCTGACTCGAAATATATAAAACCTTGGAGAGCGCTAAAACGATCGAAGCCATTAAGCCTGCCGCTGCAGGGCTAGGCAGTCCCACAAAGTCTCCTCCCGCCGAACGCTTTTCATTTCCGGGGATCAAAGGATTAGTGAGAACATTAAAACGCGCCAAACGAACACCCACGCATAAGAGATAAATAAAAGCTAATAACCAGGTGGAGAGCTTAATATATTCTTCGTTTTGATTGGGATTAATAATCAGAAAACAAACCATCAAGGCGGGGGCCACACCAAACGAAACTGTATCCGCCATGGAATCAAACTCAGCGCCAAACAGGGATTCTCGATGGGTTGCACGGGCAATGCGTCCGTCAAACATATCACAAATACAGGCGAAAATAATAAACCAAACCGCCATAATATAGTGGTCGGATCGGGCACCGGCATCCAAACCGGTAAAGTGTGCCTCGATACAATTTTTAATCGCCAGAAAACCACATAACATATTCCCAGCAGTAAATAAGTTTGGGAGTAAATAAATATGGGCGGCCTCTTCGGCTGACTGATAACGACGTGGTTCGGGCGGTGTGGACATAAAAACTATTTAGGTTCGTCGAGAAATTTCCAAAAGCCGCTATGCTTTTCGATCAACGTTTCGTCTTCGGAGACCGGGAGACGACTTCGAAATGCAAAGTCGGCCAAGGTGTGACGATGTAAAATATAATGAGCAATTAAGGACGTTTCGTTGGACTCGAAATAAATTCTAAATTCTCCGACCCTAAGACGATGATAAGTTAGACCTCCGCGGGTTACATGTCCTAAATCCGAGCGGCCGGTATTTAATAATTCCGGTGTTAAAGAAGTAAAAGCTTCGACGACATCCATTTGCTCCAAGGTAGGAATTTTAGCCAACTCGCGCATGGCTTGATCGCTAAAATTTACTTGGTACATCGGCTATATTTAAACAAAGGCTTGGTCTCGTTTGGAGCAACCCTTCAGTTCATCCATTCGGTTGATTTTATTAAGATTTCCACGCGTTGCTCGACTAAATTAAGTACATGCTCGAAATCTTCAGCCTCACCATAATAGGGGTCGGGCAAAGGTTTATTGCCCAAGAAAAGGCTAATTTTAGAGTGATAAATATCAGGACACAGGATTTTTAAATCACCGATATTCTCATGGTCCGCTGCCCAAATTAAATCAAACTTCTCAAAGTCTTCTTTCCTAATTTGCCGTGCCCGATTTTTGCTTAAGTAATACCCGCGTTTTGCGGCATGACGAACCGAGCGTTTATCAGGAGCGTCACCGACGTGATAATTTTCTACGCCCGCAGAATCGACCACGATATTTAATCCAATCGCCCGAGCTTTAGTTTCTAAAACGACCGCCGCCGTCGGCGAACGACAAATATTACCCTTACAAACAATCAGAACGCGCTTCACGTTAATATAACAGAAAAGCCCTTATTTTATTGGTTAATATGCACTATACTTTTCCACCAAAACTTTGGTGGTCATCTAAATCTAACACATCAAACCAGGTAAAAATATCTTCACGTTTCGCTCCTGCTGGAGTCGAGGACTGATACAGAGACATGCGTTCTCTTTTTTCAGGCGAGCCACCTGTGCGCTGTTCGTGGTAGGCGCTAAACGAAGCAATCTCCTGCCCCGAACGCTTGTGTTTTGCGTTAGCAATAATCCATGCAAAAAGTTCTCCGTCACCCAGGCCTTTGGCGACTTCAGTGAGCAGGCTTTTTTCATCGATTCCGAAAAAAGTTAGAACGTACTGATCGAGTGAACAGCCGTAGGTATATTCACCCTGCATGTTGTTGATTGTGGCGCGTGCCTTATCGAGTAGTCGTGGAAGAATGACCACCCCGCCTAGTCGGCAGCGAGGGCTACGGGGTGGGTGTTGGGTAAGATCGTAGGGATTATAGGCCATAATTGACTATTAATTGTCATAAAATGCCCTAAAAGCAAGAAAACACCCCCTGAAACACTCCGAAGGTTGCCAAAATGTCACACCACCCTAATTTACAGACAATGTTACTGAGTGAGGTCATCGATGTTCCTTCGTCCACCAACCTTGCTTGGTTCGGATGTGCCTGGGCATTTGTTTTGGCCTACACGTTAGACCTGGGTTTCAGGGGAACGAGTGAAAAGTTTCCTCAGGCGGCAGTATGGTTGTTCCGGCTGACATGGCTTACGCTTTCGGGACTTTTAGCTTATCGCGGTCTGATCTTAAATGATATTCCCAGAAATGGTGCCGGGGAAATTCTTCTCTCCATCGCTTGGGGTTTTGCCGGACTCTCCATATTTCTCGATTTAGTTTTTGATCATCGTCTCCCCGTTTGGTTGGTAAGTATTCTAACGGCAGTTTGTATTTTTATAGCTGAATGGATCGGCATCACACCCGCTTCCATACACCATACTGGCAGACCATTAATTATTATCCACGTTGGTACAGCAATTTTAGCTTACGGAATTTTAGCGGCCCAAGCCCTCAATGCTATCGCTTACCTCTTACAAGATCACGCTTTGGCAAAAAGAAAATTTGGCGGCATTTATTCCATCCTCCCCTCGCTTGTTCCCATGGATAAAATTGGAACTCAACTCATGGGGGCGGTCGTTTGGATATTGGGACTCTCTTTAATTATTGGCGGGGCTGATTGGATTCAAAGTTCCTTAAACTTAATTCAACTTCCTAAATTAGTTTTTGGCCTCATTACGTGGGTGGGGTGTGTAATGTTAATTATTCAACGCCGTCGCTGCCAAATGAGTGCTGCGCGTTTTGCCCGCACCTCCCTCTTCATTTTAATTCCTGCATTGGTTGCGCTGTGGCTCTCACTGCCGGCGGCCCCAAAATAAATGAGCCAACCCGTTCCAACCCTGGTGGCATTGAGCGCCACACACCATACTGCAGGTTTAGATGCGCGGGCCTCCTTTGCACTTTCTGATGAGGGTAAAAAAATATTTTATACGGCGGTCCGTGATTTAGGTTTGGGTGAAGCCGTTCTCTTAACGACCTGCAACCGTCTAGAAGTTTATGTGGTTGGAGATGAGGCGGCAGCCCTGCATGCAAGAAAAGCATTATTAAAAGCGACGGGCGTTGAGGCAGACTTTTTAGACACCCACTTAAAAGCTATCCCAGGACAAAAAGCGGTTGAACATCTATTTTCTGTCGCCGCAGGAATTGACTCACAAATGGTGGGCGAAGCAGAAATTGCCGGTCAGGTAAAACAAGCTTATGCCGATGCTTTGGCCCGTGGAATGACGGGCCCAGTGCTCAACCGAGTTTTTCAAAAAGCGTTTCAGGCGAGTGCTTGGGCGCGTACCCACACAGGTATTGCCCAAGGCCAAGTGAGCCTCGGAAATATTGTCGTGGATCTTGCGAGTCGCGTGTTTGGATCTTTAGAACAAACCAGAATTTTAGTTTTAGGAACCGGTGAAGTAGGCCGCCAAGTGGTGCAGGCATTGGTATCGCGCGGTGCCACACAAATTTCTGTCGCTTCGCGAACCTTTGAAAATGCTCGAGTGTTAGCGGAAGAGTTTGCAGGCTCGTCACTCATTTTAACCGATGCTCTTCGCCAAATACATAACCATGATGTGATTATCGGTTGTGCACAGGTGGATCGCCCACTGTTGGTGCATGAAAGTATTTTAGAGATTGTTACACGTCGACAGGATCAACCACTATTAATGGTCGACCTCGGTGTTCCCAGAAATTTTTCAGCTGAATGCCGACAGCTCGACGGAGTTTACTTGAGCGACCTTGATGATTTATCAGCTGTCGCAAATGCACGTCTCCAGGCACGACTCGCGGAAGTGGGTCGCGCACGAGAAGCCTTAGAGAAAAAAGCCGAACGTGCTTGGCTGGCGACACACTCTCACTCTTCAAACGAAACTCCATGAAGTCTACCGTACTCATTGTTGATGACGAAAAATCCACGCGCGACGGCTTACGTCTCGCGCTCGAAGATAAATACGAAACCTTCATTGCAAAAGACGCCACAGAAGCTGCGCGCCTGATGCAGGACGTTAAGCCCGATGCGGTGCTGACTGATTTACGTATGGCCGGCGAAGATGGCATGGCTGTCATTGATCGCGCCTTAAAATTATCCCCGCAGCCGGTTTGTATTATGATGACTGCCTACGGAGACGTGGAGACAGCAGTAAAAGCAATGAACAAAGGGGCTTACTGGTTTTTACAAAAACCTGTAGACTTAAGACAGTTAGAAATTATTTTAGAGAGAGGTTTGAAAGCAAGAACCACGGAGAAAGAGGTGGTCGCGCTAAAAACAAGACTCGATAAAAAATTTGCCCTTGGTGAGGTCATTGGATCCTCCGACGCATTACAAAAAGCGATTGAACAAGTTCGCACGGTGGCGTCATCTAACGCGACCGTATTACTGCAAGGGGAAACCGGCACTGGTAAAGAGTTGTTTGCCCAAATGGTTCACCAGGCGAGCCCGCGCGTTAAAGGACCTTTTATTGCGGTTCACTGCGCAGCTATTCCTGCCAATCTTTTAGAGAGTGAACTCTTTGGTCATGAAAAAGGTGCTTATACCGGTGCAAATGAAAGACGCGTAGGGCGATTTGAATCTGCCGACGGAGGAACTTTATTCCTAGATGAAATCGGCGAAATTGACGCCACTACCCAAATAAAACTCTTAAGATTTTTAGAAACACGAAGCGTAGAACGCCTGGGCTCACACAAACCCATCGCTCTGGATCTTCGTTTAGTTTGTGCGACCAACAAAGATTTACGCCAAATGGTGGCTGAAGGAAAATTCAGAGAAGATCTCTTTTACAGATTATCGGTGGTACCCTTAAGGCTACCCCCACTACGCGAAAGAAAAGACGATATCCCTTTATTGATTACCCATTATCTCAAA
>CAIOLH010000173.1 GCA_903859115.1 uncultured Opitutia bacterium
GGACGGCCCGCAGGAATTTGATTAGTTCCGTAGATACGAATAAACTCTTCAACTAAATCAATCGGACGCGTGACATCAGAACGGAAAGATGGAACGGTGACACTGAAACCTTCTTTAGATTTTTCGACGGTGAAGCCCAATTTTTGTAGAGCGTTCACGACATCTGAATCGGTAATGGGTGTGCCACACTTGGTAGCGACGAATCCAGCGGGGAGTTCGATTTTAACATCTGCGCGTGGAGGTTTACCTGTGCTGACGGCGGGACCAACCACTTCAGCACCCGCGAGTTCAATTAATAAATCGGTCGCTAGGCGTGAAGCGAGTTCAACGCCCGCAGGATCCACATCGCGAGTAAAGCGATAAGAAGAATCGGTTGAAATACCGGCACGACGCGCGATGCGACGCACTTCACCCGGAGTAAACCAAGCAGACTCTAAAATAATATCAGTGGTGGTAGCAGAAACTCCGCTATCTACGCCGCCCATGACGCCGGCGAGAACTAAAGGACGTTGAGCGTCGGCGATTACCCATGAAGTAGAATCGAGAGAAAGTTTTTTACCGTCGAGCAAAGTTAACTCTTCGCCAGCTTTAGCGGCACGCACTTCAATGCCCTCTTTTACTTTAGCGGCATCGAAAGCGTGTAACGGTTGTCCGAGTTCGAGCATGACCCAATTGGTGATATCAACGACGTTGTTGATCGGGCGAAGGCCAACGGCCTCAAGATCACGACGGAGCCAATCGGGGCTCGGTCCCACTTTCACATTACGCAGTGTGCGAGCGGTGTAGTAAGGGCAGAAAGAATTTTCGGAACGAACAAATTTAAAAGCGTCTTTCGCGGAAGGCGGTGCGGAGAGTCCGGCAGCGGTTTTAACCGTGAGTGGTTTTAAAGTTAAACCCAGGGCAGCAGCGGCTTCGCGAGCGAGGCCACGATAGCCAAGGCAATCACCACGGTTAGGAGTGACGGAAATTTCCAAAACCGAATCAGGCTTACCGTAGAGTTTATTTAAGGGAGTGCCGATAGCGGGCTTTTGTGCGGTGAGGATTAATAAACCATCTTCACCTTTACCGAGGCCCAATTCTTCGGATGAGCACATCATCCCTTGCGATTCCACTTCGCGCAGTTTCGAAACTTTGATTTCGAATCCGCTCGGCATGATTGTACCAGGAAGTGCAACCGGAACGCGGTCACCGATTTTGAAATTTTTAGCACCGCAGACAATTTGGCGAATCGTGCCGTCACCGACATCGACCTTACAAACGCTGAGACGATCGGCTTGCGGGTGTTTTTCGAAAGCTTGGATTTCGCCAACGACGACGAATGGCAATGGGGCGAGGCCGAATGAATGAATCGATTCAACTTCTAGCCCGAGCATTGGAAGAACATCGGATAATTTTTCAGGAGTGACTCCGGAAAGATCCACGTGACGTCCGAGCGCTTGAAAAGAGGCTTTCATGATTTAGGCGAACTGACGCAAGAAGCGTAGATCGTTGTTATAGAAGTGGCGAATATCGTCGATGCCATGAACGAGCATGGTGATACGTTCGAGGCCCAAGCCAAAGGCGAGGCCTGAATATTCGTTAGGATTTAATTCACAAAGCTCGAGGACTTTAGGATCCACTAAACCGCAGCCCATAATTTCGATCCAGCGATTGGAGAGACGGCCCAAGTTAGGTGAACGTAAATCCATTTCAAAACTGGGCTCAGTGAATGGGAAATAGGAAGGACGCAGGCGAATTTCGGCGTCAGCACCGAAAGTTTCTTTCACGAAGAAGTCGAGAATTCCGCGCAAGTCAGCCAAGGTTACTTGATGATCGATCCACAGACCTTCGATTTGATGGAAGTTAGCGGAGTGCGTAGCATCAACTGCGTCGCGACGGAAACAACGACCAGGAGCCACAATACGGAAAGGAGGTTTGCGATTCAGGAGCGTACGAATTTGCACGCTGGAAGTGTGTGTGCGCAAGACGAGGGCTTCTTCACCACGGCGAGGAGCGTCGACTGAGCGAAATGTTTTGGGAAGATAAAGCGTGTCCTGCATATCGCGTGCAGGGTGATCGGCGGGAGTGTTGAGTGCGTCGAAGCAATGCCACTCCGTTTCAATTTCGGGACCCTCGGCGATGGTGAATCCTAATTTCTTAAAAGTATTAAGAATTTTTTCGCGCGTGCGAGAAAGCGGATGCATGAAACCGGCGGGAGTTTCGTTGCCGATTAAAGTAGGATCGAGGGGAGTGCCGAGAGCCGAGCCAATTTCCGCGTCTTCAATTTTGGTGAGCAGAGCCGCTAAAATTTCTTCGACTGATTTTTTTGCTTCGTTAATTAATTTACCAACGATGGGACGTTCTTCTTTGGAAAGAGTCGCCATCCCTTTCATCGCAGCGGTGAGTGAACCATTCGGACCGACCACGCGGGCCTTGAAGGCTTCCATCTCGGCACGATTCGTGACGGATTTGGATTCGGCCTGGGCGGTGGCGACGAGCTGGGCTAGCTGTTGCTGCATGAGTTAGATTTGTGCGATGGAGAAGGAAATCGGCA
>CAIOLH010000174.1 GCA_903859115.1 uncultured Opitutia bacterium
ATCACCGGCGCGGAAGGATAATTTAGCACCACACTCGCGGTGTAAACTTACAGAAGATTTTCCGAGCTCATCCATACCGCCGATGACGAAGAGACGGCGGCGAGGATCTTTTACGGTGAGACGATTAAAGCACTGCGCGGCATCAAGCAACGAGGCCGGACTCGAATTATAACAATCGATATAAAATGTTCGGTTACCATCTTGGTGAATACTGCCACGACCTATAGGCGGCATCCACCATTCTAGGTTTTTCTTAATTTGATTTTCACTAATTCCTAATTCGAGAGCGGCGACCACGGCGAGAGCGGCGTTTCGACCCAACCCATCTGAAATCGGACTCAAGGGATAAGCACGTCCATCGAGTAAAAGTATACGACGACCATTCTCATCAGCAAATTTAGCGCTGATGACACGCAAGGGCATGACGGCAGGCTCATCATCTTCTTCAAATTTAACGACTAAGCAGCGCGAGGCGTGAGCTTGAAACTCGGGCCATTTTAAAAGTGACGCTGGAATAATCGCCTTACCGTCGGGCTCTAAAGCGGCAATCATCTCAGATTTTTCGTGAGCGACGGCTTCAATAGTTCCGACCCCTTCTAAGTGTACGGGAGCAACAGCGGTAATAATTGCTAAATTTGGTCGGAGAATTTGCGCCGAAAGTTTTAATTCACCAGGCAGACTCATGCCGGCCTCAATCACGGCAAAGCGATGAATTTCTGAACTTAGGCGGAGTAACATCAACGGCACGCCCAATAAATTGTTTAAATTAGCTTCGGTAATGAAGGCAGACGAACCGAGGAGCGCGCCCAATAAATCTTTAGTAGATGTTTTACCAACACTGCCAGTGACGCCAATCACTCGTCCTTTAAATTCAGCGCGCCAACCCGCTGCAATTTGATGTAATCCTTTTTGAGAATCTTCAACCACCAGTTGTGGTAGGTGGTCAGCCATACGTTTCGACACCAAGGCACAAGACGCACCACTCGCTCGAGCAGCGTTTAAGAAGTCATGTCCATCGCGCTTGACGGTCTTAATCGCTACAAACGCTTCACCTTTTTTAATGGTGCGCGTGTCCATATTAAAACCGGTGATTTCCTGTTCAGGAAAAGAAGTCCACTCACCCTGAGTCCACTCCGCTAATTGTTTAGGGTTAAAGGAATTACTCATGAGCGGAGATTCCTCCTTAATTCTAAAATTTCTTTGGCGACCAAGCGGTCATCAAATGGCACCACGGTATCGTGAAACTCTTGTGTCGTTTCATGTCCTTTGCCGGCGATGATCACACAATCATTAGGTTGAGCGGCCGCTAAAGCACGACCGATAGCATCGCGACGGTCATTAATAAATTCAATATTAGGCAACGAATCCAGTCCTTCACGCATATCGGCAAAAATCGTGGCGAGATTTTCTTTACGCGGATTATCCGCAGTCGCCCAAGCATGATGAGCTAACTCAGCAACGGCTTTTGTCATCGCTGGGCGTTTACCACGATCGCGATTACCACCGCAGCCGAAGACACATAAGACGCGTCCAGGAGTAATGGAGCGTAACATTTGCAGCGCATTGCGTAAGGCGTCGTCCGTATGTGCATAATCCACAAAGACGGGGAAAGTTTGACCAGCTTCAACGCGCTCCATCCGTCCGGCAACACCCGGAAAAGCTTTCACCGCTTCAACCATCGATAACGGATCTCGACCCAAAGATGCTACTAAGGCTAAGGCACAAAGAATATTGGAAATATTATACTCACCAGGGAGTGGAGAATTAAAACGAGCCGATTGGCCCGACCAAGAAACAGTGAATTCAGAGCCGCGCGGATTAAAGACGATTTGTTTAGCCTGTAGGTCAGCTGGGGAATGAATACCAAACGTAATCACTGGGCCACGCTTGCGACAGGATTCAGCGAGATTTTTTCCGGCGACATCGTCGACGTTGATTACCGAAACTTTGGGAATAGAGCCACTACGACCGTCGAACAAAATGGTTTTGGCATCGAGGTAGGATTCTAAATTACCGTGGTAATCAATATGATCGCGGGTTAGATTGGTGAAGGCGGCTGCAGCGAAAGAGAAACCGTGAACACGATCTTGATGTAACGCATGTGAACTCACTTCGAGGCAGGCACCTTCGCATTGCGACTCCACCATTTGACGGAAGAATCCTGCTAAGTCCGCGGATTCAGGTGTGGTTTTATAAGCAGGAATGGAGCGACGACCTAGTTGATAGCGAACACTACCAATGAGACCCCAGTTCTGCCCTTCTTGTTGTAATAAGTGACGGAGTAAAGTGGTGATGGTAGTTTTACCATTAGTTCCAGTAACACCCACGAGTTTTAATTTCTTCTCTGGGTTGCCGTGATAACGACGTGCTACTTCGGCTAAAACTTTTCGAGGCTCTTTCACTTGCGCAGCGGCTACAGCGGGGAGACCAGCGACCGGCTCACTCGAAATCACAGCTGAAGCGCCACGGGAAATTACGTCATCTAAAAATTGGTGACCGCTGGTACGTAATCCAGGTAAGGCAAAAAACAAACTGCCCGGTAAAATACGACGAGAGTCGGTGACTAAGCTCGTTACGCGGGTAGACCAATCACCACGACGTTCAACGACAGGAATATCTTGAAGTAAACTTTGTAAGGTAGGATTTTCCATGAGGCGATGATTACTGGGTTCTTTTAATATCATCGTTCAACACCAGCGACGGTGCGGGAAATGGATGAAGTAGGTTTTATATCCAACCACTGGATACAATTTTTTGCCACCGTAGCGAAAACGGGAGCGGCAAATTTACCACCGTAAGCAATCCCGTCGCCTTTCGGTTCATCTAAGATTACCGTGATGGCTAGGCGCGGATCTTGCACAGGGAAAAATCCTGAAAAGGAAGCGACGTGGTGGGCGCTGGAGTAATGTCCGTTAATAATTTTTTGTGTTGTACCCGTTTTACCGGCGACTTCGTAGCCTGGGATATCTGCTGCGGGCGCCGTTCCAGTCTTACTGCAAACCGCGCGTAATAAGGATGCGACTTGTTTGGCGGTGGATGGAGAAATCACTCGTCCACGTGCACGCGGTGGATAATCAACCACGGTTTCTTTGGTTTTGGAATCTTCAACGCGGAGAACGAGCTGAGGTTGCATCAACAATCCATCGGCGGCGATGGTCGACATCGCATAATGAATTTGTAAAGCGGTCACACTGATGGAGTGACCCATCGGCATACGCGAAATAGTCATGCCATCCCATTTTTCAGGATTAATAATCAATCCAGGAACTTCAGCTCCGGTTACTAAATTGGATACAGAACCAAAGCCAAAAGATCTCACTAGCTTATCGAAACGATCCTCTCCTTTTTTCTCGGCATAAAGCATACCGATTTGCACGGTACCGCGATTAGAGGATTCACGAACGATATCGCGTACATTCACCACGCCAATCGGATGGGAGTCAGCAGGCATCGAGATCATTCGGCCCCGATAAGGCACTTGGGATAAACCACAGTCGTAAACGCTGTTCGGGGTAATTAATTTTTCTTCGAGGGCACCAGAAATAGAGACGATTTTAAAAACTGAACCTGGCTCATAAATATCAGATACTGCACGATTACGCTGACTGTCTAATGGCGAGAGTTTCGCATCATAAAATTTATTAAGATCAAAGGTAGGCCAATTAGCTAAGCCCAAAATACGTCCGGTCTTAGGCTCACTCACAATAATTACAGCGCTAATCGGATTATATTGTGCGACCGCTTTATCGAGAGCGTCTTCGCAAGTTTTCTGGACTAAACTATTAATGGATAAAATTATATTATTACCATCGACTGGTTGAACTTCGCGCAGACGAATACTGGCGATTTCACGACGACGACCATCACGCTCAGATTCAATCCAGCCTTTCTGACCTTGGAGGAAATTATTCAGTGCCTTTTCCACACCACAAGCGGATTGACCTTCTTTATTCACATAGCCGATGACGTGAGCAGCCAATTGACCATTCGGATAGTTTCGGTGGTACTTTAATTCAGCGCGGAGGGCTTTGATTTTTAAGCCCGTTATTTTTTTGAGTACTTCTTTGTCTACTTCGTGGGCTAAAACAATCCAGCGAATGCGACGCTCGTTACCCTCATCATCCACTTTAGGTTTGGTATTAAAGGCCTTAATGACATCGGCTGCGGAAACCCCTAAAATTTTTGCGACTTCGACGGCGCGACCAAGTTCTTCTTTTTTAATCGACTCAGGATCGACGCCGATGTCCCACACATCTTCGGAAACGGCTAATAAATTATTTTGTGAATCACGGACTTCACCGCGGCGACAATCTAGTTCTTGAAACACGCTACGAGCTTGAACAGCTTCCGCGCACAACTCAGGGGCTTCGACCCAATGGAGCCAGAAAAGTCTAACGATAACAGCGACAAAGCACAGTGAAACAATCCAGGCCAGCGAAGTGAAACGCTTTTGCCTGGCATGCAATAATGTCATCGGGAGCGGGGCCCTCCCATTTCAACAGGTGGGCGAAAAGTAAGATCGAGTGCCGCCACTCTGGGACTCGGAATAGTCCGAGTCGAAGTGGTGACAGGTAAAATAGGTCCAGAGACGCGGAGCCATGTGATTTGTTCGGGCTTCGGGAGTTTAAATTTTTCACCGGCTTTTTCACTGAGCTTAACAGTATCTTGGCTGATATCGCGCTGACGTTTTAAAGCATCTAACTCTTTTTTAGAGTCAGCAATCGCACGTTCTAGACGGACAATACGCACACCGACATCATCCGAACGAAGACGAAGTTTCATAATGCTGATTGTACCTACTGCTCCGGCAGCAACAGAGATAATGACCATCACGAAAATGAAAAATCGGCGGATGTTCATACGGTTAGACGGCGAACGGCACGCAAGCGGGCAGAACGGCTGCGTGGGTTGCGGGTTTGCTCAGCTTCCGATGGCTGAATGGCTTTACGGGTTAAAAGTTCGGCCAGTTTAATGCGTTCATCTTGTCCGCGATTATCATCGCGATGAATCGGACGGCCACTCACGTCATTCATATAACGTTTCACCATGCGATCTTCGAGTGAGTGGAAGGAGATTACTACTAACACGCCGCCTTGTTTTAATTTTTCAAAAGCTTTGGGTAACGCTTCGGCTAGTGCACCCAACTCATCATTAATTGCGATGCGGACACCTTGAAAAGTTTTGGTGGCGGGGTGTGGACCGCGGGGACCGGGAGGATTCGGTGCGGCTTCGGCGACTAATTCGGCAAAAGCGGTAGTGCGGGCCAAACGTCCGGTACCACGCGCCGCTTCAATGGCATTCACGATGCGGAACCAGCGAGGCTCTTCACCGTAGTCGCGAACCGCTTTTTCTAATTCGGGACGAGTGGCACGTTCTAAGAAATCGGCGGCGGTACGGCCCTTGCGCGTATCCATGCGCATATCGTTGGGGGCATCGTAGCGAAAAGAGAAACCGCGTTCCGGGATATCCAACTGATGAGAAGACACCCCAATGTCCATCATAACACCGTCAAACGACCCCGGAACGCGGTCAAGGTTACGAAAATCTTCTGAATGAAAACGAAAGTTTTTAGGAAAACGCTCGAGGAGTGATTGCGCACGCTCAAGGGCGGCAGGATCACGATCCATCACGTCGAGTGTAATATTTTCGGCGCGCTCTAAAATCGCGGTCGAATGTCCACCACCACCAAACGTACAATCTAAATAGGCACGACCAGACTCAGGATTTAGCAAAGCTAAACACTCCTCGAGTAAAACTGGAACGTGACTGGTCATTTAAAAATTAATTGTGAATAAGCTGTGAGTTGTGTAAGTAACTTTTGGATACAAATTAAATTCCTAGTTCGCGCAGCGCACGGAGAATAATCCGAGTGCGTTCAGAATCGCGTTCGGTCTTAGGTGGATTTTTGGCGGAGATTTGGAACGTGGTGAAACCGCCTTTGAATACGACATCGCGATCGAGATGTGCTTCTTTCACTACGTGATCATTGAGCGTAATGCGTCCGGCTTTATCGCATGAAACTTGAATACTATTAGCGCCTAATAAACTCAGTGCGTCCATTTTATCAGGATCACTCACGGTGACTTGGAGAGCTGCATCGGAAATGCGCTTCACCATCGATGGAGGAAAAACAACAATCGATCCAACCGCTGGATGATACATCGCTAAAAAACTTGTTTCTGCAGTTCCTTCAAAACGCCAAGCCGCAGGAATGGTGACACGATTCTTCTCATCCAATTTTCCGTGATGGATGCCGGTGAAGAGAGAATGGTTTGAACCAATAGACATGAGATATGGGAGCGTGAACCCAGTACGCCCACTTTCAACCACTTCGCCCCACCCGTCAAGATTTTAGCCCCAGGTTAATATTCACACCATTCACAGGCGCGATCGGCCCAAAATACGTGTTTTATGACAAATTTCGCTCATAAAATACTTATATGCCTGTCATTCAGTCACTTATGCATATTTTGACGATCAAAAGCCGGTTTTTCTTAAAACAAAACATCGATTTAACCCAATAAAATATAGGTTAAAATGTATTTTTGACACCTTTTTGTATTCAGATTGTCATTACGTTATTCCCCTGGGGCCCGATAATCTGCATGGGCGAAAGGGTTTGCCTTCATAGCGGGGGTGTGTTCTTTAATTATCACCGAATTACACCTTATTATGAAGAACGCCGTCACTTACGCACTCCTCGCTACAGCTATCACCTTTACTGGCTGCACCACCTATGTGGGCGTAGATAATCCAGATAACTCCGGTTCGATGTTCTCCAACATCACCGGTACCTTAACTACTAAATATAAAGCTGAGCCTGAAGTAGTCTTCAACGCGGTTAAACGCGCCGTCGATCAACAGAGCGACACTATGAAACGCATGGGCGAAACCCAACACAATTCCGAAGGTCAACTTTTCGACACTACCGTCTTCGCTCGTGCGATCGGCGACTTAGAAGTAAAAATCAACATCTCCAAATTCCAAGACGAGAAAACTAAAGAATCTTACACTATCGTCACTGTGAAGTATGGTGCCTTTGGTAACTGCGAACAAAGTCAGCAGCTGGTTTCTAAAATCTCTGCTAACCTTCGCCGATAAAACAGCGGGCGGAACCGCCTAATGGAACGCCGCCCAGCCATTCGGCTTGGCGGCGTTCTTATTTACGATAATAATCTAAACACACATGGGAAATATTTTTGGACACAGCTTTCGCATTGCGACTTTCGGAGAAAGTCACGGTCCCGCCTTGGGCGTGGTCATCGAAGGCTGCCCTCCCCGTGTCCCCTTTGATTTAGATTTTCTTAAAAAAGAATTAGCCCGTCGTCGCCCTGGACAGAGCGATTTGACAACGCAGCGCAAAGAGGAAGATCAACCAGAAATTTTATCGGGTCTCTCTCCTGATGGACTTACTTTAGGTTCTCCCATTGCAATTATTGTTCGCAATAAAGATCAACGTCCTTCGGCCTACACCGAAATGAAATCTGCTTATCGTCCTTCACACGCTGACTTCACTTACGATTCTAAATATGGTATCCGCGCCGTAGAAGGTGGCGGACGTTCTTCTGCTCGTGAAACGGCAGCACGCGTTGCCGCGGGTGCCTTAGCGAAAACAGTTCTCGATCACGCTTGTGGTGCAAAAATTACAGCGTGGGTGGAAAGCGTGGCCGATATTCAAATGCCGCCGCTGGCAAAAACTCCGACGCAAAAACAAGTCGATGCGAGCCCTACCCGTTGTCCTCATCCTGCGACTGCAGAAAAAATTGCAGAGTGCATTCGCAGTGCACGCAGCCAAGGTGATTCTGTAGGCGGAGTCATCTGCTGTGTGATTTCAGGATTACCTGCGGGCTTAGGTTCTCCTGTCTTTGATCGCTTCGAAGCTGATTTAGCTAAGGCGATGCTTTCGTTACCAGCGACGAAAGGTTTTGAAATCGGAAGTGGTTTTGCGGGCACTCAATTAATGGGCAGCCAGCATAATGATTTGTTCGTTAAAAAAGGCGGACGCATTCGTACTGCAACTAATCGCTCAGGTGGAACACAAGGCGGGATTACGAACGGCGAAGACGTCGTCTTCCGTATCGCGTTCAAACCTACTGCGACCATTTTACAGAAACAAAAAACCGTCCGTCCAGATGGTAAAGAAACCTCACTCGCAGCCAAAGGACGTCACGATCCGTGCGTCTTACCACGCGCCGTGCCGATTGTTGAAGCCATGGCTGCGCTCGTGGCCGTCGACCACTGGATTCGCGATCGTGGACAAAATGAATCTTTCGGACGCTGCGGACGTAAAGCATGACCCCGCTCATTATCGTTCTCGGGATTGCTGGATCGGGCCGTTCGGCCGTTGTCAAAGAACTCGCGGATAATGCGTGGGTTGAAGGTAAATCCATTCGTATTTTATTCGAGAGTGCCGAGACTGCCGAAAATGCGACGCGTGCGGAGCGTTGGACATTTAAAGAGGGAGAAGCTCGTGTGCCCCAACCCGCAGGAGAAGCAGCCTGTATCCTGATTACGAATGGACGTCTCTCCACCATCGATCAGATGGAAGCCCTGCACCAACGCGTGACGAATTCAGATTGGCAAATTCAACGCGTCATCACGGTGGTAGATTGTGCTCTCGCCCATCGCCATCCAGTGCTTTCTGAATGGTATGAAGCCTGTATCCATTTTTCCGATGCCGTCGTTTTAAATCGTCGCTGGGAAGTTCCCGGACAATTCATGAGTAAATTTTTAGAAAAATACGAAAACAGCTTTTATCCATGTCTGTTTTTTAATTTCTTAAAAGAAGGTCGCTTACACAACCCCGCAGCGGTCATTGAAGGCGACCCTCTACGAATGAGCCATATCTTTGATGAAATCGATGCGGTCGATGAAATGGAATTCGATGAAGACAATTTACCGGAAGAACCTTTCGATTTAGTCCGTCAGCCTGATAAATATTTTGCGCGGGATGATTTAGGCCGTCGCATGATTACGGTACCTGAGATCAAAGAGGTCCTTAAACTGGAGGGGCGCTAAACAAAAACGATGTATCTCCTAATTGCCATCTACTCTTGGCTGTTAGCTAATCTCCCCGAGGTTTTTGCTCGAGTCAACGCATGGATTTTTGGCCAATGTATTTGGTTACTTCGTCGAAAAATTGTTTTAAATAATTTGCAGCAGGCTTTTCCGGAAAAAGATAAAGCGTGGTGGAAAAAAATCGGTAAACTTTCCTGTCAACGTACAGCGGAGATGAGTCTTTTTGGAATCGCTTCAGCTTCGATCTCCAAAAAGGAATTACTCACCAGAATTAAACTGAATCCCAATATCTTAGAGGGATCCAGCCGGCTAAATCACTCGGAAAAAGGTACGGTCTGTTTTGTGCCTCATTTTTCTTTAATGGAAATGATGACCACAATTAGACTTTTCGACTCAAGTTTAGCTCAAAGAAATTGGGTAACACTTTACCGTCCCCTGGATTTAGCAGCGGCGGAAAATTGGATTAAAAAATCACGCGAACGATTTGGGATGAAACTAGTTTCGCGACGCGAAGGTTTTGGTCGAACCATGGAAGCCGTGCGCCAAGGGGGCGTCGCCTGTGTGTTATTTGATCAGAATACTCACCAAGGCATTCCGCTCAAGTTTCTCAATCGAACCTGCGCCGTGACGAATCTTCCAGGAATCATTGCCCAAAGATTTAATGCCGAGGCTAGAATTTTCTGGGCGCACCGGACCGGTTTTTGGCGCTGCGAGCTCAACGCCTTTGAATTAAAAGCCAAAGACTCTACGGCACTGACGGAAGATTCCAATGCTTGGCTGGCACAACAGTTACAAAGTTCCGACGATGTCTGTGCGGATTGGCTATGGGCGCACAACCGCTGGAAAAGCGGCGACCAATTTAGTTACTGAGCCTGGGACGCTTCAGCAGGTGGGCGACGGTGCGCTGGACGTTCACCCTCTTTATTTCCATCGCCGTCCTTGTCCTTATCTTTGTCTTTATCTCCATCTTTGTCCTTAGACTTTCCGTCGGCACGAATCTTAGGCAGATCGGCTGAATATTTTTCTAATAATTTACGGATGTATTGTTGGCGCTCATCCGATGAAAGTTTTACGAAATTAGCACGCTCTTGTTTAGCTTCATCGCCAGAAAGCTGTTTTAAATGGTATTCAAAAACCTTGGCTCCGAGACCACCAGGTCCACTTTTTTCGCGCATGTCCTTTAAAACCTTTTTACGTTCCTCGGGACTTGCATTTTCGAGCTTAGCGAGAGTTGCGGCAAAATCTTTACGCTCCTCGGGTGACATTCTTTCGATACGCTCCATCGCAGATCGCATTTTGGCTAAACGTTCAGGAGGTAATTCTAAAATTTTACGCATCGTCTGAACTTCTTCCAGTGAAGGTTCATTGCCGGAATTAGGGCGCGATACGTCAGGTGATTTAGGTTTTTCGTCGACCGCACCACAGGTCGCTGCTGCTGCTAAAATAATAAAAGTAAAGTAGCGCATGGTTTTAGATTTCGGTTTTATCGAGGACATCGACCACTAAGGAATTTTTATCAACGACCGGCGTGAGCATCGATAAATCATCCGCCATACCTAAGAGTGCACTTAACTGGGAAGCTTCATCGCTTCGAACCAGGGATTGAGTTTGTTGAATGAGTGACTCTTCAGAAGGTCCGCTGAAATAAACCAAGCTCGCAACTAAACAGGCAGCCATGGAAGTAGCGAAAGACGACCAACGAATAATTTGACGGCGACGATATGCGTGAACGGCTAAAACGACGCGATCAGCAAAGCCCGACACCTTCACGGAGCGAGAACGACCCAGGTGGGTCGCCAAGTCGGCTTCGAGGTTGGATGGTGAGTGTTGGCTCATGGTCTTACAGTAAGATAAACCCCGAAAAAGCCAGCGGGTTACAAATTTTATTTATTTTCATAATGATCTTTTAAAAGTTCACGGAGGCGGGTGCGGGCCCGGTGAATCCACGTTTTAACCGAGGAAACGGGGGCTTTCATGGCAATGGCGATGTCCTCGTAAGGCAGGTCCTGTTGGACGAGCAGGATAATGGCCGTGCGTTGTTCTAAAGGGAGTTGATTTACCGCTCGGTCAAAAGATTCCTCCAACTCCACCACATGGCGGGCGGATTCGTGGCTTTGGTCTCCCGGTTCAGGGGTTGAATCGAGAGTGCTGGTCGGCTTACGACTCTTACGACGCCATTCATTCAGTACCAAGTTGTGGGCGATATGGATTAAGTAGGTGGATAATTTTGCCTCTGGGCGCCAACGCGACGCGGCACGATGGAGTCGAATAAAAACCTCCATGGCGAGTTCTTCGGCTGTGGTTTGCGAACCTACTTCTGACTTCAGATAGCCTACCAAGCGAGGGTGGTGACGGTCTACCAATTGACGCAATGCATGGTCATCGCCCTGGGCGACAAGTGCCATGAGACGCTTATCCTCTTCATCTTCACTAGAAGGCGAATATTGAGGAGTCGTCATAAACTACGAAGGAGATGACGGTGGGCGGTTAGAAAAAATCCGCACCGTTTGAAGTAAAAAATTCTCCATGGCAGAAATCCGGGAATAACTTAATTCCAAGCGGACGCGGCATGATTCTAAAACTGTCACGGTACTGGCAATCTGCAATGAAAGTGTCGGGTGACTACGGCCCATTAATCTCAGTTTTTCTTCCATGGCAACGAGCATACGGTTCCAGATCCCTCTTCGAATCGTCTCCTCATAGGCGTCATTAATATCTTTTTTATCTTCATCATCAGTAACCGGTGGAGGTGGAGCTTTTTCGATGGCCTCTTCTACGAATAATTCCAACAAGACCTCAAAGCGGGCACAGAGTGAGTACAGCGGAATAATTATTTCCGTGGAACGATTTTGAACAGGCTTCGTGGTAGCCAATTTGTTGATGAAGTTCTCAAATTCTTTTAGCCAGTTATTCCAGGAGGGATCCTGAATGAGCGATTGCTCTCCGCCGAGGTGAAATCTTAAAGACCGGCTCAACACCGTGGGCAATACGCGGTAATAATTGGTGGTCTGCAAAATGATTAACGTACCTGCGGGAGGCTCTTCTAAAGTTTTTAAAAAACAATTAGCGGCTTCAGGGGCAAAGCGATCAACGTCATAAATAATCACCACGCGACGACCCGTGGTGGAGGTCAATCTCAAGTCTGCCACCACTTCTTGGGCACTCTCCATATTAATCCGACGAGACCTCTTAGCGGGTCGCAGCGCACGACAATCGGCATGACTTAACGGTTCATCGGTCTCTAAATGCAACCCCGCCAGCCATTCCGAAGCTTTAATTAAAAGTTCGCTACTTTGACCGGTAAATAAAACGGCGTGAGGCATCCGACCCTCGACGCGTGACCGAGCGAGCACCTTGAGGGCAGGAATATTTTCTATATTAGAGGAAGCGTCGAGTGACTTCATGCCATATAGCCTCGTCTAATTGCGAGG
>CAIOLH010000175.1 GCA_903859115.1 uncultured Opitutia bacterium
ACACGGTTCAAAGCGACTGGGCATTAAAAAGAAATCGCAACCGGCTTCGATTTGGTGAGCGAGTGCATTATTGTATCCGATGCGTACGGCAGCGGACTGAGAAAAATCTTCGGCAAGTTTTTTATAATTATTTTCTAATGTCGGATCGCCGCTGCCGAGTAAGACGAACTGAATTTTTCCAGTTCGTAAAAACTTCGGTAATACCGGAAGGGCTAAATCTAGGCCCTTTTGTTCCCATAATCGTGAAACTACTCCAATCAATGGGATATCACTCTGTGGATTAAGGTTTAATTCTTTTTGTAAGTCTAATTTACAAGCGGCTTTATTGGTCAGCTTTTTAACATCAAAGTTTTTAACGATATTTTTATCCGTGGCTGGATTCCATTCCTCCATGTCGACACCATTCAGAATGCCGGTTAGGTCTGCTTTTCGACGGCGCAGAAATTCATCGAGTCCAAAGCCGTACTCAGGCGTCAGAATTTCCTGGGCATACGTTGGGCTCACGGTGGTTACCTTGGTAGCGTGGAGTATTCCGCCCTTCAAAAAGTTTACCCCACCGTAGCATTCAATTTCGTTGGGATGATATAACCATTCGGGTAAATGCAAGAAGGGCATGACTCGTTTGCTGAGCAGGCCTTGGTGTTGCAGGTTGTGAATGGTGAGAATCGATTTTGATTTTCCGAGCAAGGTGCCTTTAGCGGATGTGTTGAGTATGACCGGAATCAATCCAGTCGTCCAATCATGACAGTGTATGATATCGGGTATCCAATTCAGGGCCAGACAGGCATCGAGGGCGGCGCGACCAAAGAAACAGGAGCGCTCGGCGGTATTTTCCTGGTCGGGGTAAATTTCACGAGCACCGTAGTATTCATAATGTTCAATGAACCAAGCTTCGGCCCTGGGTGTTAAATCGATTTTTCTGACGCGACAGGTCGTGCGAAGTTTATCACCGGCGACGTTTACTTTTAATGATTCGATGAGCGTACCTAATTTTTCCTGATCGGGGACGGAACCATAAAGGGGAGAAACGACGCGCACCTCATGTCCTTCAGCGGCTAGGGCTTTAACTAATCCAGCTACTGCATCGCCCAGTCCACCGGCCTTAGACCACGGGGTTAGTTCGGGACTGATATGGAGAATCTTCATTCCCAATTATGATGTCGTTTTCGAACTACGACCTATCCAATTGATTAAGGGCACGCAGGCCAAAAGTAAAAGGAAGGCGATCACCATGGAAAAGTTTCCGGCAAAATCGTGAACGGTGCCTAAGAACGAAAAATCCTTGCTACCCATTTCTGCGCCCCAGAAATCGCGATCCAGTGAAACCGACCGATGTTCGAGTGCGTAGAAGGCGAGATAGGTGTTGCGGAGAATATTTACCATAATGGCAACCGCCCCAGAAACGACGATTAAAAAGATGCGACGAACGAGTGATCCAGGAAAGCCTCCTTCAATAAAGATAGCGCCTAAAAAGGCTCCCACGAATACACACGCGGAGAGTGAGCGAATGCCCGAACAGGCATCGGCGATGCCGACGGCGTCTTTGTTGGCGAACTCGATGGTGTTGCCATTCACTTTAATCGTTTCGCCCGAAAGTCTTAAAACTCCTGAAACGAATTCAGTGACGTTGGTGAGCAGTTCGCCTTTGATGCGGTTATCGACGAGATAAAGAAACGGTCCAGAAATAATCCAAACGCAGGCTGGGAAGAGAAGAAGTCCAACAATGCTCCAGCGGACCGCGTTAGAAGGCATCGATCCTTCATCTGCTTGGGCTG
>CAIOLH010000176.1 GCA_903859115.1 uncultured Opitutia bacterium
ACATCGGCCTGTGCTAAAGAACTGGTAGGTTCATCGAACACGATGATTTTACAGCCCATAGAAAGGGCGCGGGCGATTTCGACAATCTGTTGTTGGCTAACAGATAATTCACCGGCAGGTGCGTTTACATCGATATTACCATGACCTAAACTCGCTAAGGTTTTATTCGCTTCGGCACGCATTTTCGCGTGATCGATGAGCAGTCCGTTACGTGGTTCGATTCCGAGGAAGATATTTTCGGCAACGCTTAGGTGAGGGGCGATGGACAGCTCTTGATAAATCATACCCACGCCGCGGCGACGAGCTTCGGACGGATTAGCGGGTGCGTAAGGTTTTCCATCGACCCACATTTCTCCGCTGTCGGGCTGGTACGCACCCGAGAGAATTTTCATCAAGGTGCTTTTACCCGCACCGTTTTCACCGACGAGGGCGTGGACTTCTCCAGCGGCAAGTTTCAATGAAACTCCAGCCAAGGCCACTTGTGCGCCGAAAGCTTTTTTGATGCCCCGCATTTCGAGGCGAATGGAATTACTACTATCCAAACTTAGTCGTTACCGAGTTGTGGTTTAATCACGGCCTGAATTTCAGGAGTGTCTACATTCTCGTTGGTGACGAAGGAAACTCCGGTATCGATATTCTTCTCGATAGACTTTCCAGCAATCTTATCGGCTGCTGCTTTAACGGTAAGGTAGCCCATGCGATAAGGATCCTGTGAAACAATCGCGCTCAACTCGCCTTGTTTAAGTGATTTGATTAATGAGGCGGTTGGGTCGAATCCTACGAACTTAACTTTGCCTGCGAGTTTGCTTTGTTTGAGAGCGGTGAGCATTCCGTAGGTGGTGCTTTGGTTGGAGCAGAAAATACCATCAGGAGCTTGGTCGCCGGAAAAACGAAGGAGGAGCGCTTTAGATTTATCCACGGCCATGGCGACGGTCGCACCGGCGTATTGTTCGTCGCTGATCACTTTGATATCAGGAAACGCTTTGATACCAGCAGAGAAACCTTCTTCACGGGCTTCGGTCGAGCTTGAGCCAGCGTTGTAGCGCAACATGAGAACGCGACCTTTACCGCCGAGGATTTTGGCTAGTCCTTCAGCACCACGTTTTCCGGCAGCATAATTGTCGGTGCCGACGTAGCTAATGCTCACGCCTTCAGCTTTGCTTAAAGGAGAGTCGAAAATAATCACTGGGATGTTAGCCTTGGTCGCTTTTTCAGCTTTTTCGCGAAGCGCTACTCCGTCGAGTGGAGCGAGGCAAAGTACGTCGACCTTACGAATGATCATAGAGTCAACCATGCCCATTTGTTGGCGACGATCGTCTTCGCGTTCAGGAGCTGACCAAAGAACTTGTACGCCTAAATCTTCACCGGCTTTTAAGGCACCGGATTCAACGGACTTCCAAAAGACGTGGGCAGAGCCCTTGGGAATAAGGGCGATCACGGGCTTAGCTTTTTCTTCAGTCGCCGCGGAGAGGGTGATGCTGAAAAGACTGAGGAGGAGGGTGAGGTAACGCATGGGGGTAAAAATTATTCGGCAGCCGTAAAGGGCGAGGGTGTGATTGATTCAGTTGGGCGAGGGAATAGTTCCAAGTCTAAAAGTACGGAATACGGAACAACACTTCCGACAGGATATTTTTCTTGGAGTTCCGCACTTACCAAAACCACGAGCGAATCAGAATCTTTTTGGCGGGCTACATTTAGGAAGTACCACTTAGGTGAATTACGACGAATCGAAAGTTCTCGGTCGCCAACGCGATAGCGAATAACGAGAGGACGATCTCCTGTTACGGTCTGGGTAGTGACTTTATATTCTTCACGTGCTAAAAAGACATCGCGTGGAATTTGGGTCGACTGAATTTCTTGGCTCGCTAAAAACTTTGAACCCCAGGCTAGGAAAACGCTATCACCATTGATTCGGGTGCTGACCAGCAAGCAATTCGTGGCGGCGTTTTTATCAAGATTAGAGCACTCAGGAATGGTGAATTCACCGCTTTCATTGACTGCAATAAGTTTTGCTTCCGTGCTTAAAACCCAGGCGGCTATTTCAGATCCGGGTCCACTGTTAAATTCACTCCACACTTTTTTTCTATTGTTAGGATTGTACCAAATCTGACAGCGATTTTCTAAATCACGTAATTTACTAGCATAGACACGTAAATTATTTCCCCACTGGCGACGAAGTTTGGCATCTTCGGCGAGAGGTCCACCTTTGGATTCATTTTCTTGGGCCAGTCTGGCCGCTTCACGAGCAGCGTATTCTACACGTTCGATGGCTTCTTTAATTCCATTAATTTTAAGATTTTTTATTTCAGTTTGTAGGGCCGCTGATTCCGTAATCGTTGTGTCGATCGGGAATGAGGTAATTAAATCTGATTTAATTTTTTCGAGCGTAGCTACATCGGCTACCGGTGCTAAAATGGTTTCAAGAACGGCCGATTGATCGGTGACTTTTTGCGATATTTCAGCAGGAGTTTCGGTCGATAATAAATACAGTTTAATTTCTGAGTCGGGCTTAATACTCCAACGTTTAAGCATTTCGTTTAAGGGCTTTAAATCAATCTTTCCGCTGACTTTATAGCCTGTATTGGCAGGAATTTTTAAGCGGGCATTCAAGGTGGGCTGAATGGATTGTCCGCCCGTAGGTTTGCTAAAGACCACGTTTTGACTTTCCGTACGCAGTTCTTGGAAGCGCTGAGTTTCATTAGTAAAGCGACGCATCGACTCGGGTGACTTGGGGTCATCCTTAATAAACTGACCGACCACTTTACCGACCAAAGATCCACCCAGATCGGTGAAAAGTCCGAATGACACGGTTGATAAGAGCGTGAGGGTGAAAACGATACCCACGACAATTTTATTTCTTTTATTAATCTGGGTTAAATTATTTTCATGCTCAGCCAGAATGGCGCTAGCTTGAGTTTGATTAATTTGATCAACCGTGGCGGCGTCAGCCAACCCGTACATCATTAATTTTCTACGGTCGTCTGGGTTGAGGCGATTAGCCTCGAGAGCGATTTCTTCCTCTTTGGCCTCTAATCTTTTCCCTAACTTTATTTTAGCAGCAAAGGTGAAGAATTGTGACGCGGGTAGCCACTCGGTGGCTCCTTCAGGCATACAGGGGGTTTCGGCGGTAACTGTACCTAAGTTGATAAGTTCTTGAATTTCGGTCTCGGTGTGAGGGCCGCGAACTTCATTGTCGATGTAGAGAGAAAATTGACGCATAAGGTGCGTAGATGCTGTAAAATTAGGTCTAGCCAAGGTTGGCGGTGGGGTAGGCTTAGGCAAGCCGATTGGCGATGCTTCGTCTTTGCAAATTCGCTCATAACCCTTTACGACTTTGACCATGGCCAATCAGGGCATGAACCAATCTCAAAAACAGGTGCAGGGTCTTATTTTGACCCCGCAACTGCGTCAGTCTTTGAGAATTTTACAAGTACCTGCGGCTGAATTATTGAGCGAAATTTCAGATGAATTAGCAGCGAATCCCTTAATTGAAGAAGTAGAGCCCGCGGGAACCGAATCTGCTCCATCCACTAGCGAGGTGGAGGGCGAGGACGATTCACCGCGTGAACTTAAATTGGGTGATGACGATTTTGACGCTTTACGACGGATGAAGGATGATTGGGACGAGAGTTATTACGAAGAGGTGCGTTCGCAGGGCTACTCTCAAGAAGATGAAGAGCGTCGCCAACACATGTTTGAATCGGTTACGGCCGAGTCATCACTCTCTGAACACCTCGCCGAACAAGCACGTACGGCATCGGATGACCCAGAAATTCAAGAGGCCCTTAAACTTTTAATTCTTTCACTCGATGATCGTGGATTCCTCGATGAGGATCTCTCAAACATCGCTTTGCGTTCTGGTCAAAGCTACGAAGCGGTTGTTGCCGCGCATAGTTTGTTATTGGGTTTTGATCCGATTGGAATCGGGGCGCGAGACCTTCGCGAATGTTTCTTGGCGCAACTCCGTCACCGCCGGCGCGGTCTATCTTACGCCGCTAAACTCGTCGCGGATTGCTGGGAACCCTTGATGGCGCGTCGACTCGAAGAATGTGGACGTCTTTTAAATTTGGAGCCCGACCAAGTGCGCGAAGGATTAGAAGAATTGGGTAAATTAGAAACTGTGCCAGCTCGACGTTTTCAAAAAGATGAAAATCGCGTGATTACGCCCGATGCCGTGGTCGAAAAAGATGACGACGGAAAATGGAAAATTACTTTAGATGATCGCCACGTCCCTAAATTACGTTTGGTGCCAGCTTATAAGGATATGTTGGCCGGTAATTCGCTGAGCGAAAAAGAGCGTAATTATATTTTAGAAAGAATGCGCCAAGGGAAGTTTTTGATTGGAGCGATTGAGGAACGTCAACGTACCGTAGATCGTTTAGCTCACATTATTTTAGAACGTCAGGCTGACTTTTTTGAACATGGTCCTTCCCAATTAAGACCTTTGACGATGACGGACGTCGCCAAAGAGATGGGCGTTCACGAAACCACGGTGGGTCGGGCCGCTGCTAATAAATGGATGCGTACGCCTCATGGTCTCAAAGAGTTTCGCTGGTTCTTTACTTCGGGTGTTTCCACCGAGGGTGGCGGCACAGTCGCCCAAGAAGGCGTCCAAGAAATTATTGCAGATATTCTCGCTCGAGAAAATCCAGCAGCACCTTTAGCTGATGAAGCAATCACGACGGAACTTAAAAAACGTGGGATAAAAATTGCGCGTCGTACGGTGGCTAAATATCGCGAGGGCTTGGGTCAGCCTCCTGCGCACTTACGTAAAAAGCGTCTTTAAGAAAGCTGAGTTAATAACTCTTCCCAGCCGAAATGAGTCATATCGGAGAAGAGGAATTGCACGCCTGCCGTTAATCCGCCTTTTAACTTCACGGGTGCAGCGAGTGCAGGGAGGCCCGCTAAACTTGCGGGTGCGTTTAATGCCAGTAGGCGTTCGCGATGTTGTGCGGTGAGATCTTTCTTCGCTACGGCCGGACCAAAAGTGCAAGGCATGGCAATGAAACTATATTGTTTAAAGAGCGTGCGGAAGGTGTCGGTAATCTTAAGGCGATAAATTTCTGCTTCACGAACTTCCTCCACGGTACGTTTGCTCGCTAAGTTTAATCTTTCCCAGACTACGGGGTCATAGGAATTTTTTCGCTGATTTAACCAAGCGGCATGAACGCGAGCGGCGGTAGTTCCACCAAGGACAGGAAAATACTGATGAGCTTTATTGCTATTGATACGCAGTAGTTCTGTCGCCGACTTGTCTTCATCAATGCCCAGTGGTCGTACAAAATTTCTTAAAGTATTTAAAAGTGAGGATTCCATACCTAAACCTAAATCGCCGACCCAAAGTCCTTTACCGAGTTTAGGCGATTTTCCTAAGACTGCTTTCGATACCGTTATAAGATCAGCAGGGTTATGTGTCATCCACCCTTGAGTATCATAACCCGGAGAGAGAGGAAAAATATCTCCGACCGGACTGATATCGGGTGAAAGACGTAAACCCCACACGCCGCAATATCCGCAGGGCACACGAATCGATCCCGCGGTATCGGTGGCGAGGGCAAAGGGCACAATTTTTTTTGCTACGGCCCAAGCTGATCCCGAACTCGAACCACCCGAAAGTAATTCGGGATGAGTAGGGTGTTGGCAGTCGCCGTAATGTGGATTTTCACCGCTTAAACCATAGGCAAACTCGTTGAGTTGGGTGCGTCCGCATTCGACCGCTCCAGCGTCTTTTTGAAAGGCGGAGGGTAGCGATGAAGACGTGCGTGGAATGCCGATTTCTTCAGGAAGAAAAGTCGAACCAGCGAAGGTGGGATGTCCCGCGCGGAAAAATAAATCTTTCGTCAAGAAAGGTACGCCGCCGAGCGTATCATCTTTTTGTGCCCAGGCATTTTCAAAACGCTGAGTTAAACATTTAGTGTCGGGTAAACCCGTTAAAGCGAAGCGTTGCTCTTGGGCGCTCAGTGAACCGAGTTTAAGTAAAAAAGCTTCGGCGGACATACGAGGTCCACGCGTGAGAAAATGGTCACGCCAGTCAGAAACAGTTTCGAGGTTAGTGCTCACAGATCAATCGCTACGCCTGGCTCCGGATCGTGGATCCGTGTGCCGGGTAATAATTTTGTCAGAGTCTCTTTCATCCAAGCGCGAGCGGGTGGATCGCCGTGCGTGAGAATAATATCTTTCGGACTAACCGATTTTGCAAAATCAATCAGTTCTTCACGATCAGCATGACCGCTTAAGTGAAAACGTTCTACTTCAGCTCTTAAAGTAGATGTGTGATCGAGGCCTTTAAATTTAAATTCTCCGCCCGATTTCATACCAATCAGTTCGCCACCGGGGGTTTCAGGATCGCAATAACCCACAAAGAATACGGCATTTTCTTTGGTATCTAGAATATTGGCGGCGATGCGCCAAGCGGGGGTGTTTTCAACTAACATACCACTCGAGAGAACGTAAATTCCTTGGACGGGTAAATTTTTACCCGGTTGCACGTAGCGGCGTGATAAAGATTGAACTCCGAGTTCGCGTAAAACTTTCTGACTGAAATTAACCTGTTTGGTTTTCTTGCTCGCTTCTTCGAGGTAGCCACAGAGGTCCATGCCTAGACCTGAACAATAAATAGGAACGTCGACTAAATTACCATCGGCGGCACTCTCATCTAATAGTTTTAATATTTCCTGCATGCGACCAAAAGCAAAAGCGGGTAGAAGCACGGAACCACCGTTATCGACGACGCGATTAATCGATCGGATTAAACGCGCTTCTTCTTTATCGCGAGAAATCCCAGCCAAAGTGGGAGTCGCTCCGCGTGTACATTCCATGACCAGAGTGTCTACGGGTTGACGTGGAAAATTTGCGCCAGCCACCGTGCGTTGCGCTTGGAAGTGAACATCTCCGGTAAAGAAGTGACGCTTCTTACGATGTTCAATCATGAGACCTACCGCGCCAGCCACGTGTCCAGCGAGGTGGAATGTGAGAATCACTTCTTCGCCACCTTGCCCAATTTTTCTGGGGTTGGCGATGGGTACTGCGGTGAGAGCATGCTCAACGCGCTCAATATCTTGTTCAACGTAAAGAGGTAGGTCCACATTGCCCGTTTCTTCTCTTTGTCGTTTCATTACCTGCACAGAATTAGCGAGCAATCTTCGGGCGAAAAGTGCGGATGCGGCGGAGGTAAATACTCGAGTGCCGGGGTGTTGGCGGACGAGGAGCGGCAATGAGCCCAAGTGATCTAAGTGGCAGTGGGTGAGGATGACGCCATCCACATTTCCTGGAATAAGATCGAGCCGTGGCAGGGCTTGTTTGCCTGCATGCTTGGGATGCATTCCGCAATCGATGACAAAGCGGAGTCCTCCAAACTCAGCGAGCATGCAATTAGCTCCAATTTCGCGGCCGGAATTTAAATCTGTAATTCTCATTAAATATTAGAAGATGGGGGAATCATTTCAAAAAGGGGAATGCGGACAAATACAAGCTGGCCATCTTCAGTCTCGCCGTGAAAGGCGCCTTCAGCTGTGACTGGTTCGCCAGTGAGATGATAACTGTTGTAAGAAAATTGTTCGCCGGGCGGGATGGTAGGAGTTTGGCCGACGATGCCGTCCCCCTGAATCACTTCCGTCGAACCATCGCGATGGCGGATAATCCATTTACGTCCGAAAAATTTAACGGTATGGGATGAAATATTATTAATAGTAAGAAAGTAAACGAAGGCGTGGGGCGTTTCGGGTGGAAAGTTGGGGTCGCGATGGTGAACCAGCTTATCGATGGTCACCCGTAGGCCGGGCAATTCCTTGGCAGAGGCTTCCACGCTTAAAGACAAGAGGTTTAAGACCATTAAAGGAAGCCATAAATTTCTCGATTAACTAATTAATATCTTCCCTCCTTGCACCTTGTCCATGAGAGGGTTGAATAAAAGCAATGCAGGCTTTTGACCAAAGTAAGGCCAATCTTCGGCGAGTGCCCCCCAAATGGTGGATCGCGGTGGCTTACTTAATTTTGGTCATCCTCTCAAATACGTTCCCTATTTTTAGTTCGGTCGAAAAGCAGTCCAGTCAGACCCCGATTCTTGTTCCGGCTTTTGATTATAAAGACGACCAAGTGATTCCGACGGATAAGTTGATTCCTATTCATGCTAATTTTTATGGATTCGATCAAAACAACAGTGCCGGTGACAAACCTGTTTTAGTCTACATTCATCGTGTGCCTTGGGATAGCCGCGGAAACCAATTCTGTGCTGATTTAGCCAAGTCTGGAAAAGTTGCAGTCGTTGAACCTTATCTGCCAGGTTTTGCTTCTTCCTATGGAAATGTTCCGAGTCACTCGATGGAGGCAAACGCAGAAGTAGTAGCCGCCTTACTCGAGAAAAAAGGAATTAAAAAATATCATATTTTAGGACAAGGACTCGGCGGTGTGGCGGCACTGGAATTAACTAACGCCCATCGAGAGAGGGTTGAATCGGTTACCCTGCTTTCCGCCCCAGGTGTGCAAGCCTTCGAATTACTGGGAAATCCGTTGGTCAATAAAATCGTCTATGGATTTCAAGGCGCATTTTTTTGGGGCGTTGCCCGACTCACTCCCAATTTTGGTGCTGCGGATTTACTTCCGTACGATCGCGATTATGCGAAAACCGTTTTTGATACGGATTTATCCGACAACAAAAAATTACTTCATGGGCTGCAGCGACCCCTTTTAATTATTCATGGTGACGGCGATTTACTCACCCCAGTAGAAGCAGCTTATTATACTTCAAAAATATTACCTGATACGCGTTTGAAAGTTTATCAGGGAGGCCGCAATGTAGTTTTCGAACAGAAAGATGCGGTGGTGGGTGAAGTCCTAGATTTTACCACAAATCTGCCCAAGTTAGGCCCTCCGCCTCCACTGACGAATCCGCCCATTCCTTATGCGATCGGCCTTCATTACTGGATGCTCTTGGCCTTCATTATCGTTTGTACCTTTGTCGCAGAAGATCCTACCTGTTTGGCATCGGGCCTCATGGTCGCAGTGGGTATTCTGGATTTTTGGTCTGCCACGCTTGCCTGCTTTGTCGGTATTTTTATTGGAGATATGACACTCTATTTAGTTGGACGTGTATTTGGTCGCCAAGCTATTCGCCGTGCTCCGTTTAAATGGATCATCCAAGAGCATAAAGTGAATCAGTGGGCAGGGTGGTTCTCGACGCCGAAGGGAATGTTAGTGGTGGTGAGTTCGCGCTTTGTTCCAGCGAGTCGTTTGCCCACCTTTATTACGGCGGGTATCATGAAATTAGACTTAATGCGCTTAGGTTTACTTTTGATGGTGGCTGCACTGATTTGGACGCCTCCACTTATTTGGCTCGGCTACAAGTTTGGCGATGATGGTATGCGCCTCTTGCACAACTTTAAGAGTAATGCGGTTTGGATCATTGTTGGCGTCTTGGTTGCCTTACATCTTTTAACTCACTGGTTGGTGCCATCGCTTACTTGGAGAGGTCGTCGTCAGATCGTCATGAAAGTACGTGGCTTCCTTCAGCCTTCACTTTGGCCTAATTGGATCGTTTATTTCCCGATCCGTATCGGGATTGTTTTCTTAACCTTAAGACATCATAGTCTGACCGCTTTTGCCTCAGCTAACCCATCCTTTGGTCGTATTGGTGGATTTATCGGGGATGCTAAATCACTGCTTTTAAGGCCCTTCCAGCGCGATTCTCGTTGCTGCCCACATATCGCTTTATCCATGGAAGATAAGGTCGACGAGCGATTAAAAGAAGCTCAAGCCTTCGCGATTTGTCATGGCTATCCCTTGGTTTTTAAACCCGAGGTTTCAGAAGATGGTGCGGGACTTCGTTATATTAAAAATGATGAGCAATTAAATCGTTGGGTCGGTAACGCTACAGAAGATTTTATTCTCCAGAAGTTTATTAGTGGCTTAGAGTTCGAAGTCGTCTGGCGTAGGAACCCTGGACAGGACGACGGACATATCATGGCTATCGTGCAGAAGAATGATATCGTGGTGATGGGTGATGGAGAGCAAACCTTGGAAGAACTCATTTGGTTAGATGAATTCGCCGTTTCACGAGCCGAATTATTTATTCAGTGTCACGCGCGCGATTTAAATAAGATTATTCCTGCAGGACAAAAGGTAGTATTAAATCTCTCAGGCAGTTATGGTCACGGTGCACGCTGCTTACATCGCCCTGATTTGAATACATCGGCCCTGGTTCAGGCGTTAACTACTTTAGCTAAGCGTTTTCCAGCCTTACATTATGCGCGATTTGATTTGAAAGCTACGACTGAAGAAGAACTGAAGGCAGGACGTTTTGTTATGACGAGCGTAGGCGGTTGCTGTCACGTTTCTAGCTTAGTGCGCGACGAATCTCTGCGCTTCAGCCGATCCTACTCACAAGTCTGGCAACAGCTTAAAGTGTGTTTAGATGCCGGAGCCAATAACCTTAAGCAAAATGTCCGCCCCGTGCGCCTAGATGAACTCATGGCGCGGTGGAGTCAGGCCAATGGTCGCTCCGATAATTTTGTCGTGAGCGAAGAGTAATTTACCCGCGCGCCGTAAACGCGTGGCAAAGGGCAATCGCCGCAGCGTCGGATTCGTCCAAGGGTAATTCACTACGAAGATTCAGAATGGATTTTATCATTTTGCCGACC
>CAIOLH010000177.1 GCA_903859115.1 uncultured Opitutia bacterium
GGCCGAAGGTCTGCGATTAGTTGGAACTGTTTTATTACCTATCATGCCCGAGTCTGCGGCTAAACTTCTCGTAAACATCGGTCAGCCGGTACCCACTCATTTCGATGGACAGCTTAACTGGTCAACCGTTTGTACGGGCAAAAAAGTGTCAGAAAAATGCATACTTTTCCCGCCAATTGAAGATTCTGCGTCGGGAGTGAAGGCATAGTTAGACAATTCGATTTTACTCTCTACTGTGAACGAGGTGGTTAATCCAACTTCCAGTGAATTAAGTAATCCGCTGCTCGCTGCAGAAAAAGCATCAGCGGGCCTAGGTTATGTATCACTTACCTTTCAAGTTTCTGAATTAGATCCTTTAGCGGTATTAGAGACGCTCAATGTATCGGGTTCGCGAAGTTATTTTGAAAACCCCTCTCTGCACCAAGCACATGCGGCTGGCTCACCCTTAGTTGAATGGAAAGGTCGCGGAAAAAATCGGTTCAACGAAGCGGATGCCTGGTTACGAAAACTAAATTCTAATATTCAATCCATTGGTGGCCTACCCCGTATCATTGCCAGCTTTCCATTTTATCCTGGTGATGAAAAAAATGATTTAGACTCGCATTTATTTTTACCGACCTGGCAGGTGGTGACCGATGCCGGTGTTACGACAATCACACTTTGCGAAAAAGCTACCCCGGGTTGTGCCGATAAATTATTACAACAGGTGGAGCAGTTCCGTGGGTTTATTTATCAAGCCAATCCGCTGCCCGTCCATCAGTCTTCAGCCACAGTTTTAAGCGAAGTCGGCGGTGCCTGGTTTCCCTCGGCGGTTAAGCGTGCGACCGAATTAATCAAAGAAGGTGCCTTCGAAAAGATTGTCTTAACCCGAGCTTTTGATTGGAGAAAAACTGAGAACTTTAACGTATTCGGTACTCTTCATCGTCTCCGTCGAGCGAATCCGAACTGCAATATTTTCCTTATTAATGAAGCAGATGCATCCTTGGTGGGGGCCTCTCCGGAGACTTTGATTGCATTATCAGATTCGAATCTAAAGACCGAAGCGGTAGCGGGTACAACGCGTCGGGGTGACTCCGCGTCCGAAGATGCAAGTTTAGCTAAAGCACTTTTAGCTAGTGATAAAGATCAACGCGAGCATAGCGCGGTGACGGCATCCATTTTACGACGCTTGAAAATGGTCGGCGTAGTGGGAGCAGCCACGCAAACACCAGAATTACTACGCTTAGGTAATGTCATGCATATTCGCACTCCGGTGATTGGTAAGTTGTCGGCGGATCGCACTTTTTTAGAAGTAGCGGGTGAATTGCATCCAACACCTGCGGTAGGAGGTAAGCCACGTGATTTAGCCCTACCCTTCATCCCTGGTTTTGAACCTCACTTGCGTGGACTTTATACTGGAGCCGTGGGATGGATTAAGTCCGACGGCAAAAAAGGAAATCTCTATGTGGCACTCCGTTGCGCACGTATTTCTGGCAATACAGCTCGTGTTTATGCTGGTGCAGGAATCGTTGCTGGGTCAGACCCGACCTTAGAGAGCGTCGAAACGGAAATGAAGTTAAAGACGATATTAGATTCATTAATTTAAATGAAAATAATTGTTCAGCGAGTGCTGTCGGCCTCGGTAGCAGTAGATCATAAAACTGTTTCAGAGATAAATAAAGGTTACCTACTCTTAGTGGGTATTGGTGCGGGCGACACTACTGACGATGTACAAAGACTCGTTAGTATGATTACGAAAATCAGAATCTTTCCCGATGCTGAAGGTAAGATGCAGCACTCGATATCTGAGGTCGGAGGAGAAATTTTAGTGGTCAGCCAATTCACTTTATTAGCTAATTTCGCTAAGGGAAATCGACCCTCCTTTCATGACGCCGCGAAACCTGAAGTGGCTAAGCCTTTATTTGAGGCCTTTGTGGAGGGCCTAAGAACACAAAGTGGATTGAAGATTTTGACCGGTGTCTTTGGTGCTGATATGCAAGTTTCGCTCTGTAATGATGGGCCTGTCACAATGATTCTGGAATAATTAGTTTAGATTTTCTTTGCTAGTTCGGTCATTTTATTAAAGTTATTTGTCATGCTTTCTGTGAGAATTATACCCTGTCTCGATGTCCATGATGGACGTGTCGTTAAAGGTATTAAATTTCAAGAATTACGCGATGCGGGTGACCCGGTAGCTATTGCCGCTGCGTATGAAGCTCAGGGCGCCGATGAATTAGTTTTTTTAGACATCACCGCTTCGAGTGATGGACGTAAGACGATGGTTGATGTAGTCGAGCGTACGGCCGACCAAGTTTTCATGCCACTCACGGTGGGGGGTGGATTACGAACACTAGATGATATTCGTACCATGCTTAATGCCGGTGCCGATAAGGTTTCTTTAAATACATCCGCCGTACAAAATCCCGATTTAATTTTACAGGCATCTAAGAAATTTGGCAGTCAATGCATCGTCGTTGCCATTGATGCTAAACGTGTCGGCAAGAATCATTGGGAAGTTTTTACTCATGGTGGTAGAAAATCTACAGGTATGGACGTACTCACTTGGGCTAAGAAAATCCAAGATTACGGTGCTGGAGAGATTTTGTTAACCAGTATGGATGCTGATGGGACGGCCGCTGGATATGACGTTCCTCTCTGTCTGCGTGTCGCAGAAATGGTAGAATTACCTGTAATCGCTTCGGGTGGTGCTGGTAAATTAGAGCACCTTGCCGACGTCGTACAAAATGGCCGTGCGAGTGCGGTTTTAGCTGCAAGCATTTTTCACTTTGGAACCTATACCGTCCGCCAAGCCAAAGAGTATTTAAAGTCTCAGGGGCTGCCTGTACGTCTTTAACTTTTTAGTTTAGGCATTACCAAAACTTTGTCTAAGCGATGGCCGTCCATGTCCATCACTTCAAAAATGTGTCCGAGGCATTCGACGCGATCACCTTCAATGGGAATGCGTCCAAGTACGCGCATGATAAAACCTGAGATGGTGGTGAATCGTCGCGATCCTTCATCTTGGAATTTTCCTTTGATTCCTGTCGCTTCTCGAAAGTCGTCGAGTGAGATCATGGCGTCAATAATCCAACTACCATCCTCACGTTTACGCACGGGTTTGTTCTGATTGATGGCGGCACCCTCATTCGGAAGTTCACCCATCACTGATTCTAGGACGTCGTTTAATGTAACCACACCACGCACTTGTCCAAATTCATCAACCACGAGTGTTAGGTGGATTTTATCTTTACGAAAACGGGCCAAGAGTTGTGTGCCGGTAATATTCAGATTCACCGTCGGGGCTTCAGTGAGCAGATCCTTAATTTCTGCGTTACCGACGAGTGACAAATTAGCCCATAAACGCTTAACGGAAACGACTCCGAGTGGTCGATCGGATGATTCACGAAAAACGGGAAACCAGGTGTGCCCAGAGGCTACAATCTTACGCCAATTAATTTCTTCAGGGTCATTTAAATTCAACCAGACAACACGACTACTCGGTGTCATTAATTGTCCTGCCGTAATGAGATCTAACGATAATGCACCATGAACCATACGATGTTCTGAAGCGTGAAGTACGCCTGAGGCCATGCCTTGATCAACCATCATGCGTAATTCATCTTCTGACACAGTATCTTCCTGTGTACGACGACGTCCAAACATGAGCAGGACTAAATCCGCACTACCACTGAGTAGTGTGACCAAAGGTGAAGCGAGAGTTGCGACCCAGGCCATCGGGCGTGCTAAAGCGGAGGCAATAGACTCGGGTTTAATTAACGCTAATCGTTTCGGAACAATTTCTGCAAAAACTACAGTGATTGCCCCGATCAAAAAAGAAACAATCGCTTCAGCTAAAACTTGGCTATGTTCGCTGCCCCACTTCCAAGAAAGTTGCGAAAGGTAAGGACTCAATTTTTCGGCAAGAGGATGTCCGCCATAAATCGCAGCAATGATTCCACCGAAAGTCATTCCAATCTGAACGGTTGAAAGGAACTTATTTGGATCCGTAATTAAACTTAGCGCTTTCTGCGCACCGGCGTCTCCATTTTCTGCTAATTTTGCCAAACGTCGACGGTTGGAGGACACCAACGCCATTTCTGCCATTACGAAAAAAGCCGTAATTAGGACGCAAATGCCGATGAGAATGTATTCCACA
>CAIOLH010000178.1 GCA_903859115.1 uncultured Opitutia bacterium
CGTGACGATTACTGATTTACGTCCCGTATCGGTTGAAGATTTACTGGGTCGGGCCCCAGCGGATTTAGATACAATAGCAATTAATGAACTCATTTCAGGCCAATCGGTTTTAGTAACGGGTGCGGGGGGAAGTATTGGCAGTGAAATTGCCCGACAAGTTGCCCAACGCCACCCCAAGAAACTTATTATTTTAGATCAGTGTGAAGTTTTACTTTATACCATTGAACAGGAATTAATCGCCCGCGGTCATGGAGATATTATTCTTCCTATTGTGGCGGATGTAGCCGATTCCGTGAGAATGGAAGATATTTTTAAACGTTTTAATCCCGACCTAGTATTACATGCGGCTGCGCATAAGCACGTCCCCATGATGGAATCGCAGCCCGGAGAGGCACTTAAAAACAACACCCTAGGGACAACTCTAGTAGCCACGCTTGCTTCACAATATAAGGTTAAAAAGTTTATATTAATTTCGACGGATAAAGCAGTTAACCCAACGAACATTATGGGTGCGTCAAAACGCTTAGCTGAAATTGCGGTGCAGTCCATGCAGCAAAAACCTGGAAACACCACGCGCTTTATTGCGGTAAGATTTGGCAATGTTTTAGGCTCCTCGGGATCGGTCATCCCGCTTTTTCAAAAACAAATTAAAGCCGGTGGGCCCATTACCGTTACCCACCCAGAGGTAACGCGGTATTTTATGACCATACCCGAGGCCGTCGGCTTAGTGTTACAAAGTGCCTGTCAGGGTAATGGTGGCGACATTCTAGTTCTCGAAATGGGTAAGCCCCAGAAAGTAATCGATGTGGCTCGCCAACTCATTGAACTCAGCGGACTCAAGCCAGACATTGATATTGAAATCAAAATAATTGGTCTGCGTCCCGGCGAAAAGATGTTTGAAGAAATCCAACACACCCGCGAGGAGTATAGTCCGACCAACAACGACCGAATTTTCAGATTTACTGGTCCGACCTTGGATTACTCTGATTTAAGTCCGATTTTAAAAGAAATTGATGTGCTGATTTTAAAAGAAAATGAGGAATGCAAAAAAGGTGTTCAAAAACTCATTCCCGAATATAATCCCCAATTGAAATGAGTAACTCATCCAAAAACTTAGTGGGTTTAATTATGGGGTCACAGAGTGATTGGGAAGTGATGGAGCACGCCGCTAACCAATTAAAGGAATTTAAAATACCCTTTAAGGCAGAAATTGTGAGTGCTCATCGCACCCCATTAAAACTAAAAGACTATGCACTCCGAGCTGAGGCCGCTGGATATAAGGTTATTATCGCCGGTGCGGGTGGGGCTGCTCATCTTCCTGGAATGGCTGCAGCGATGACCACCTTACCCGTGTTAGGTGTCCCCGTTCCATCAAAAACCTTAGATGGTTTAGACTCGTTACTTTCTATTGTCCAAATGCCGGCGGGTATTCCTGTGCATACTTTTGCGATTGGTAGAGCTGGTGCGATCAATGCCGCCTTGGCTGCAGCCGCGATATTAGCGCTGAGCGATAAAAGGATTGATCAACAACTAAAGAATTTTCGAAAAAACCAAACGCAAAAAGTTTTGAAAAACTCACGCCCGACAAAAAAGAAGAAAAAATAAAATGGGCAAACCAGTTACACCGGGAGAAACAATTGGCATTCTAGGTGGTGGTCAACTGGGTCGTATGTCAGCACAGGCTGCCCAGAAATTAGGATATAAGGTAAAAATTTTCGATCCAGCATCCTTTGTCTGTGCTTCGGCGGTTGCTCAAGAAACGATTACGGCCTCCTGGGATGATATTAAAGCGCTAAAAAAATTCACTACTGGCTGTAGTCGGATCACTCTAGAATTTGAAAATATTCCACCCAATACCATCGAGTACGTAAACGGCATCACCCCATGTCATCCCTCTGCTCGGGTTCTGGAAATTTGCCAAAACCGCCAAAAAGAAAAAGAGTTTTTGAGAGAAAACAAAATTCCCTGTGCACCCTTTAGGGTAGTGAATACCTTGGAAGAATTTAAAGATGCCGTTAAAGAAATTGGCTATCCTTGTGTTTTAAAAACTGCCGTTTTTGGTTACGACGGAAAAGGACAAATAAAAATTACTAACGAAAGACAAGATCTCGAAGAAGCTTGGTCGATCACTGGCGGCGGTCGCGGAGTATTAGAAGCCTGGATACCGCACGACTGTGAAATTTCAGTGATAGTTATACGTGGAGAAAACGGAGAAGTAGCGGTCTATGAACCTACCGAAAATATTCACAAAGATCATATCCTTTATCTTTCATTATCACCGGCCCGAATTAAAAAAGAAGTGATTAATGAGGCGAAGTCATTAGCACTACAAATAGTGAAAAAAATAGAATTAACCGGAATTTTGGCCGTCGAGATGTTTGTTCACCAAGAGAAAATAATGGTAAATGAATTAGCCCCGCGTCCGCATAATAGCGCACACGTTACCTTGGATAATAATAAGACCAGTCAATTTGAGCAACATATCCGATCTGTTTGTGGATTACCCCTGGGAGAAATAAAAACTCAACAACCCGCGGTGATGCTTAATATTTTAGGTGATCTTTGGAAAAACGGTATCACCCCAGATTGGAATATCGCCCTCCGGTATTCTAATGTTAAATTACACCTCTATGATAAAGGACAAGCTGTGCCTAAAAGAAAAATGGGCCATTTGACGGTATTAGGTCCAACGCTAGAGGAGGCCCTAGAATTAGCCTTAAAAATCGATAAAGAATTTTTATCTTAGTCGAGTAAGTTTGGCCGACGGACAAAGAGATGAATAGGAATCTGCCCGAGGGAAGCAAAGAGAAGAATAGCCTGAAACACAGGTAAGCGTGCCTTTGTTTTGGCAGCGTTAGCAATGTAGTTTTTTGCCATCACTTCCGAAATCATTGCAAAAGCAAAAACTACCGCCGCCACACAGATGATCGTAAAAATAATTTTCCACTGTTTATCATCTTTGATTTTTTCTAGAGGAATTAAAATGACTAAACCAAAGAAAATAAAAAAATAATTCTCAATGCCCAGTGCTAAGGGGAAAGTGACCGTTTCGGGTTTCCAGCGAGGCGGAATGGTCAGGCCTCCTAAAGTAAATCCACCCGACAATTCAAGTAGAGCTAAAAAAATGATTAAAATAGCAAAGCCGTAGGTTGCCCAGCGCGCATAAATTAAACCTCTTGTCGGTGCACTATTCATCTTGGCTAAATAAATAACCAAAGTGACGAATAGCAAGATTACGCCGATTAAATTCTAAATAACACAACATCACTCCATTCGCCCATCGTTCGCCCATCAACCTCAACCTTACCCCAGCTTTCCTTGCATTTAGCAGCAAAAAAATCACGGACGGTTTCTTGTTCTTTAAATAAAATTCCACTCAGAACCAACACACCACCTGGCTTGATCGATTCAATAAGCTCGTCGGCGTAAATACAAAGCACATCACTAATAATATTGGCTAAAACGACATCGGCAGGCCCAGTTAATTTAAATCCTTCTTCAAGTCCTGCATGATGAAAACGAATATTTTTATCAGAGATATTATTTTCGATTCGGTTATTTTCACTCACTCTGACCGATTCAGGATCACGGTCAAAGCCGTCGACGTTTTGACATCCTAACTGCACGGCCGACAGACCTAATATTCCCGAGCCACACCCCGCATCTACAACTTTCGTTGTCGAAGCAGAATGATTTTTAAGAAAATCTATTAATCTTATAATACAGAGTCGGGTGGTTGGATGATCACCCGTTCCAAAAGCCAAACCGGCATCAAACCAAATAACGGCATCACCAGGGGGCACGGTGTAACTTTGTCGCATCCACGAAGGCACCCAGTGCAACTTCTCATAATTCCAAGGCTTGAGATGTTCTTTGTATGCTTCTTTCCAGTCTTTGTCTTCGAGTAGTATGTGATCAAACTTTTCGGGTAGGTGCTTAAACTTTTTTCGTAAAAAGGTCCACGATTCTTCGGCTTCTTCAGTTGTGTCAAAATAACCCATCACGAAATGAGGTTTTCCAGGTCCCTCATGAAAAAGCATCCACGACGAACGTGTTAACTCACAGAAAAAATCTTCCATGGGCTGAACCAGATCTTCATGAATGGGGGCGCGTAGTTCTATCATAAATTATAAAACCGAAAGTTCGGCGATTACTTTGGGGAGTAAAATATGTTCGGCCGCGTGAATCTTCTCCGTAAAAGTTTCTAAGGTATCGGAGTTTTCTCGCGAAACTTTCGTTTGGCCTAAATGATGTCCGCCATCCACATCGGCCGTGACCCAATGAACAGTACAGCCTCCTTCGTTCACGCCAGCGCGCCAAGTTTGACCAATCCCATCTAGTCCAGCAAATGCAGGCAATAAACTGGGGTGGATATTAATAATTTTATTTTTAAATACATCGAGCAGGGGGGCCTTAATCACTCGCATGAATCCAGCTAAGACCACTAAATCCACTTTATGTGATAGTAGGGTTTTCGCCCAAACATGTTCTTGTTCGGGTGAAAACCTGGTTTTAAATGGTCCTGGGTCTAAATAAAAAGCCGGAACACCAAAACGGGGACCTAGTTTTAACAGGGGGGCATGAGGGTTATCGCAGAAAATTCCCACGATGTCTGCTCGACCCAGCTGACCGTTTTGATTTGCGCGTAGGATGGCTTCGGCGTTCGAGCCTCGTCCTGATCCTAATAGTGCAACACGCATGGAGGTAAATTGAACAGCGGATGGCGTATCGCAAATGTTTTTAATTAGAAAATCACACTTTAAACTCCCACAAATTTAGTGATACTCGTGAAATTGAATTCACATGGAACGTCGCCAATTTTTTAAAATCATCGCTTTATCATCTTTTGGTGCAGCGATATTACCAGGATGCGTGGGCGGAGGCTCATCGGGTGGTTCAAGCGGTGGAGTGAATGTTTCACCGGCTAACACGTCATTACCTGTGACGGGAAAAACATTACTCGGTATTGATGTTTTACAGGCAGAAAATTTTAATAGAATAAAAGGATTACGTTGTGGATTAGTAACTCACCGTGCGGGAGTTAATGGACAGGGACAACGTACGGTAGATGTTTTATTTAATGCGCCTGGAGTGAAGTTAACTAAACTCTTTGGGCCCGAGCACGGTATTGATGGGAGTGCCGCAGCCGAAAAGAGTGTAAAAAACGAAAAAGATAAAAAAACCGGCTTACCGATTTATTCTTTATATGGAGCCACGCGCCGCCCGACTCCCTCAATGTTATCCGACCTCGATGTAATACTCGTCGACTTCCAAGATATCGGTTCACGTTCGTACACCTATATTAGTTGTATGAAATATGTCATGGAGGCGTGTTACAACTTACCTCAGGCCATAAAAGTTATCATCTTAGATCGTCCTAATCCGTTAGGCGGAGAAAAAGTAGACGGACCCATGTTAGACACAAAATGGAAAAGTTATGTTGGAGCTTATGAAATGCCTTATGTGCATGGCTTAACAATTGGTGAAATTGCTCGCTGGGCGGTATCCACCCCTGGCGTTTTAGATTTATCCGAGAGCCAGAGAAAAAATGCCCAACTCGATGTGGTCTCGATGCGAGGATGGCGACGTTCCATGACCTGGGATCAGACCGGATTAACGTGGGTTCCTACATCCCCGCGCATTCCAACCCCACAGGCCGCGTTAGGTTATGCGATGGTTGGATTGGGCTGTATTGTCGGCGGCTTTAGTCACTCATTTGAAAACCAAATGCATTTTAGATTTATAAAATACAGTAAAAGAAAATCAGCCGACTTAGTGGCCGCCCTAGGTAAAGCGGTTCCTGGTTTAAAACTGGAGCCGAAAATTATGTCTGACGGAACTCAAGGAGTTTATACGCAGGTAGAAAATTGGAACCCGTTTTATCCCTGTGAAATTTCTCTACACATGATGAAGCAGGCATGTATTTGGGATTCTTCAAACCCCTTTGCCCGCACCACGGGCACAGCACGAGAACTCTTTATCAAGCATGTCGGCAGTGAAGCCTTTTTTGAGGAGCTGCGAACAAAGGGTGCAGCAATTAATCTCGAAGCGTGGATCAGTAAGTGGCGTGCCGAGGCCAGCGCTTTTCGTGTCCGTACGCGTTCCTATCAATTATATAGTTAGTAAGAACGACCTTCTTTTTTCTCCCAGAAATTAATATACGCTCTATTTAAGACCTCGTATCCCCCAGGTGTTGGATAGTTTCCAGTGAAATACCAATCCCCTAAACTATTGGGACAGGCCTTATGGAGTGATTCAATTTTTTGGAAAATAATAATTAAGTCACCCTTCCAATTTGATTTATTAGGGAAAACTAATTCCGCCGCTTTAACGGAAATTTCTTGAACCGTAAACGCATCGTAAATCCGCTTAACATGATTTTTCATAACCGCGGGTGGGTTCTTGGCTTGTGCGACACAATCCTCATAAACCTCTCTCAATAAATCTTGCTTACCCTTTTCTTTGCAGAGGGCGACGGCTGCTTGAAAGGCCAGGAACTTACCCATTTCTGACATATCGATTCCGTAACAATCCGGATAACGAATTTGGGGTGCGGTTGAGGCAATCACGATACGTTTAGGATTTGGACGAGCGAGAATTCTTAAAATGGACTGCTTTAAGGTAGTTCCTCGAACAATAGAATCATCGACACAAACTAAGGTATCTCCTTCGCGCACGGTTCCATACGAGATATCATACACGTGTGAGGCGAGCTGCATCCGATTTTTCTCCTGCGAGATAAATGTGCGGAGCTTCACATCTTTGTGGGCTACTTTTTCACCACGTGGCCAGCCACCCAAAATAAATTTATCCAACATATTTTCATCAAGGGTGCCTGCTCGAAGCGCCTCAGTTAATTTACTGCGGACTTGTACTCGACGACGACGGCGGAGCTCTTCCATTAATCCATACCAAGCGATTTCTGCGGTATTAGGAATATACGAAAATACTGCGTGATCGTGGTCCTGTCCGATTAATTCTAAAATATCATTCGCCAGAGTTGCCCCGAGTGCTTTTCGCTCGGCATAAATTTCTGGATCATTACCACGCGAAAAATAAATACGTTCAAAGGAACAGGAGGATTTAACACCTGGAGCCTGGATGGCTTCGATGGTGTGACGGCCATCTGCTTTGATAATTAAAGCCGAGCCTGGAGGAACTTCTTTAACATCGGATTGTTGAACCCCAATAATACTCATCAAGGCGACCCGCTCGGAAGCGACGGCAAAAACATCATCAGTCTTAACGTACCAAGCGGGGCGAATGCCATTCGGATCACGTAAGACAAAGGAATCTCCATTCCCAACAATTCCCACGATAGCATAGCCACCGTCCCAATTTTTGGATGCTTTTCTTAAAACATTTCCAACATCAATATGCTTAGAAATTTCTTTCTGCACATCTGCGCCCTCTAATCCTTGGTCGCGAAAGGCTTTATAGAGACGATCATGTTCTTCATCTAACCAAAAACCTACTTCTTCTAAAATTGATTGAGTATCGGTTGAATAAATGACGTGAGCTCCGCGATCGGTTAGCGCGGTATTTAAGGACTGGGTATTAGTTAAATTAAAATTGCCGGCAATGAGTAGATTGCGGGTAGGCCAAATCGATTTACGGGCATAGGGGTGACAGGAGCCCGTATCAAAATTTCCGGAAGTGCCATAACGTAGGTGCCCCATTAAAACTTCGCCACCGTAATCGAAGTGACGCTTTACCGTTTCAGGAAACTCGGGAATCACGACACCGTCGCGAACTAAATCAGAATAAAGTTTTATTTGGCGGGAGAAAATTTGGGTTAAACCCTGTGGCCCAATTTCCCGATCACGGAATAGAAACGCCTCACCGTTCTCTGCACCAATTTTAATTCCACCAATCCCTGCACGGTCTTGTCCGCGGTTGTGTTGCTTTTCCATTAACAAGAAAAGCTGGTTAA
>CAIOLH010000179.1 GCA_903859115.1 uncultured Opitutia bacterium
CCGCGCTTCTCTCGTCACGCCGAAACAAAGATGCCATTTATTGTCAGAAAGAAAGACGGCTCTTCGAATTACGCTTCCACCGATTTAGCCACGCTCCTTTATCGTGCTGAACATTTTAAAGCCGAAGAAATTGTCTACGTGACCGATGGTCGTCAGCAAGACCACTTCCACCAACTTTTTAGAACGGGAACTCGCTGGTTTAATTTAAGCCAAAGAAAACTTCCGCGATTACGTCACGTTTGGTTTGGAACCATCTTAGGCGAGGACGGAAAAGCCATTAAAACAAAATCTGGCGACCCCGTTCGCCTGCAGTCACTCATTGATGAAGCCACCGAAAGAGCTTACGCCGCCGTCACAGAAAAAAGTCCAGAGCTTCCTGAATCCGAACGTCGCATGATTGCCCAAAAAGTCGGAGTCGCCGCCCTACGTTATGTTGATTTGGCTTCGAACCGCACGATGGACTATTCGTTCTCGTGGTCTAAATTATTAGCTTTTGAAGGGAATACCGCCCCTTACCTCATGTATGCTGCGGTTCGCGTGCGCTCCATATTTAGAAAAACGGGTATCGCGCTTGGACAAGGCGAAGAGGGTGCCTCCGATTTAGAAACGCCCGAGGAAATCGCCTTAGCCCGAAAGCTTTTAGGTTTCACCGCAGCTTTAGATTCCGCCCTCGAGGATTTACGTCCGCACCACCTGTGCACTTACTTGCATGAGTTAGCCGCAGCTTACGGTACCTTTTACGCAGCCAATTCTGTGAGCGACCCGACTTTGCCTGTAGCAACTAAGGCTCGCCGCTTAATGTTATGTGCTCGTACCTGTTCGATCTTAGAAACAGGTTTACGCTTATTAGCGATTGAGCCCGTTGAGCGCATGTAATCATGGAAGAAGCTGAATTAAAAATTAGCAGAGGTGAAATTATTTCACGAGGTCTGGTGTGTCGCTGTCCTAACTGTGGTGAATATGGACTGCTACAATCATGGTTCCACTTGAGAAAAGCCTGTAGTAGCTGTCAGATGGATTTAACGCGGTCGGCTGGATTTTATTCAGGCACTACTTCCATCGGTTATGTTGCTTCGATTGTCTTCGTTATTCTTCCGGTTATATTTTTAGTGATTAATCAAACTCTGTCCGTACGTGCAGGTATTCTTATCTCAATCTTTGGGAGTATGGGTTTTATTATTCTGATCTATCCCGTGATGCTTTGCTGGATGGTCATGGTCTATCACGTCGCCCTGCCAGGGGAATTGCCCGCCAATATCGATAGTAATCCCAATAAATAGCCAGATATTGACATCCATCTACATATCTCGATACGATGATACATATGTCTAAGGCAGAATTTATAAACCGTTTACGGGCGAAGCATCGGCCGACCGTTTCGGTGGAGTTTTTTCCACCTAAATCGGCGACGGATGGTTCGGCTATGTTGGAGACGGCAAAAATTCTCAAACCTCTGGGCGTAGACTTTGCTTCGATTACTTACGGTGCAGGTGGTTCGGACCGCTCTACGGTTTTAGAATACGGCAGCCAATTAGTTAAAGTAGGCTACCCACTAATTGCCCACTTAACTTGCGTGGGCCATAGTCGCGACGAGCTTAAAGAAATTATTAGTAAATATGATGCCGCCGGCTTTGCGGGAATTCTGGCGCTGCGTGGCGATCCACCCAAGGGCCAAAACGAATTCACCGCTCATCCTGAAGGTTTTGCCTATGCCTCGGGTCTGGTTGAATTGATTAAAGAAAGTTTTCCGAATCGCTTCGCCGTGGGAGTTGCCGGTTTCCCAGAAAGACATCCTTCGTCGCCCGATGATTTATCGGACATTAGGTATTTAGCCGGAAAAGTTTCCGCGGGCGCAGATTTTATCACCACCCAACTTTTCTTAGACAACGA
>CAIOLH010000180.1 GCA_903859115.1 uncultured Opitutia bacterium
CCACGCTGGTGTCTTTCGGTAATTCTTCTGACTGATTACTTAATGCGGTGACTTCGTAGGTCTGACTTAATTCGGAAATTAGGCGAACCGGAATTTTGTTCGGTTACCGCGATGATTGATTGAGGGCTAATGAATCGAGCCAGGTTATCGATGTGTCCGTCGGTATCATCGTTATCTAAACCTTCCCCAATCCAAAGAATTTCATCGATGGCTAATCCGTCTTTAATGGCCTGATGAAATGCGTCGTCGTTTCTGCCCTCGGCGCGATTAGGATTATTTTGCACCGCCTCGGTGGTGAGCAAGCGTCCATCACCCGTGACCTCGATACCTCCGCCCTCTAGCTCAAAAGCAAAGCTAAAGGATTTTAAGCCCAAGTGCTTCGCAATTTTTTTGGGTACTTGATTATCGAGTGAGGCTTCAAATTTTCCACCCCAACCGTGAAACTCCCAATCGGTAATGGCGAGTTCGCCGGTTTGATCATTCTTAATAAAAATAGGACCGTGGTCGCGGCACCAGACGTCATCGGTCGCGATATCCACCAATTCAATAACCGATAAATCTGCCCGTGCCTCTTTGAGTAATTTTACTGCTTCGATTTTTAGTTTTCCGGAAGCATTGATTTTCACCGGTTGGAATTTAGAAATTGCTGCGGCAAATTCTGCAAACTTAGGGGGAACGAGATCATAATGTCCGGGCCAGAGTTTTTGATTGGAAGGCCAGGAGAGCCAGGTCGCACTCTGTTTTTCCCATTCCGCTGGCATGCGGAAGCCTAGTTTGCGCGGTGAAAGCGACATGCGTTAATCGCGGAGCCGACGAGTTAAATCAGTGTAGGCGTCAATGCGACGATCACGGAGGAAGGGCCAGATTCTCCTAAACTCTTTTTGTTTTTGCATATCACAATCGGCTAATAAAATTTCTTCTTTATCGACCGAAGCCCGAGCGATGATTTCTCCATAGGGATTTGAAACAAAACTTTGTCCCCAGAATTGCGTGTTACCCTCTTGGCCCACTCGATTGGTCGCGGCGACATAGCAACCATTGGCAACGCCGTGTCCGCGTTGCACCGTTTCCCACGCAGTATGTTGAGCAGCGCCCAAACTGGCTTTTTCTTCAGGCAGCCAACCGATGGCGGTTGGATAAAATAAAATATCGGCACCACTCAATGCGGTGAGACGGGCCGCTTCGGGGTACCACTGATCCCAGCAAATTAACACTCCAATATTTCCGTGAGCGGTTTTCCAGGAGCGGAATCCGAGATCACCGGGCGTGAAATAAAATTTTTCTTCAAAGCCGGGGTCTTGAGGAATGTGCATCTTGCGATATTTTCCTAAGACTGAGCCATCGGCATCAATCACGGCGGCGGTGTTGTGATAAACTTCACTGCCACGGGCTTCGAATAACGGAGCGACAATCACGACGCCCAGTTTTTTCGCAACCGCAGCTAAGGCTGTCACGGATGGGCCTGTCTCGATAGGTTCAGCGAGATTAAAATTTTTCGGATCCTGTTTTACACAAAAATACTTGGTCGTGAACATTTCTTGCAGGCCAATAATTTTGGCGCCCTTCGCCGCCGCTTCCTCAATCCGCGGAATCGTCTTACGCACATTGTCCGCCGGAGTTTCTTCAGCAGTTAATTGGATAAGTCCAATGCGGACAGCGTCGGCCATGGATAGATTAATAGACTAATTTATTAATAGGATATTCCACGATACCTTCTGCTCCTTGTGCTTTAAGAGTCGGGATAAAGTCGCGGGCCTGTTTAGAATCAATAATTGTTTCCACCGCGACCCATTCAGGATTAGTGAGGGTTGAGATCGTTGGATTTCTTAAGGCGGGTAATGCAGCAGAAACCGCGTCGAGTGCCTTGCGTGGTAAATTAAATTTTAAGCCAACCATGTGTTGCGCGGCGAGGGCACCTTTGAGCATGAGCGCAATCGTCTCAATTTTCGCGCGTTTAGCGGGATCTGCCCAAGCTTGCTTATTCGCAATAAGCACCGTGGTGGTCGAGAGAAGTGTATCGACGATTCTTAATTTATTAGCGATGAGCGAAGAACCCGTTTCGGTGATGTCGACAATCGCATCAGCCAGCTCAGGAACTTTTACTTCGGTGGCACCCCAGGAAAATTCCACTGCGCAATTAACGCCCTGTTTTTTAAACCAGCGACGAGTTGTTTCGACGAGTTCAGTGGCGACGGTCTTACCTTCTAAATCTTGAACTTTTTTAATAGGGGAGGATTCCGGAACACAAAGTACCCAGCGAGATTTCTGAGCAGAGGCGCGGCTGTAAATCAGTTCGCAAACCTCCACCACATCCGCCGTGTTTTCTTGGACCCAGTCTTGTCCGGTTAAACCGCAATCAAAGAAACCATGTTCAACATAGCGGGCCACTTCTTGGGCGCGGATGAAACGTCCGTCCAAAGTGTTGTCATCGAAAGAAGGGCGATAGGAACGACTACTTTTGGACACCGGAAAGCCGGCCCGACCAAAAAGCAGTAGGGTGGCCTCCTCGAGGCTACCTTTGGGTAGTCCTACCATTAATTTTAAGGAATCCTGACTCATTAGGGCATTTAGGAAGTCGATGGACCGCAGAGTCGCAAGCATTAAGGGGTTGACTCGGCAAAAGTATAAATGAGTTTAAATCCTACATTTTCCCTATGAAACGCACGATTATTGCTTTAATTTCTACCCTCCTTTTGGCGGCCTGTGAAACCCCTGAAGCCTCTGTGGAACAAGAAGTGGCTGCTTCATCGTCCGTCGTCATGTCAGACACAAAATTCTCTTGGGAAAAATCAACCAGTGAAAATGCGTCGGCAGCCCCTGCCGCTAACTTGGAAGCTCCTAAGGATGTTACCAAGGCACGTGTTTTAGAGATTCGCGAAGGCAGTGGATTAATCGCCTTAGCGATGGCTGAAAAGCCTGCTGTTCATGCTCAATTACAGATTATAAAAGATAATAAAATTCTATTAGTAGACGTTGCTTCGACCAATGAAACTCAAGTGGTCGTGAATGTGATTCCTAACCAACTTAAGCGCCCGGAGTTGATCGTTGGCGATGAAGTGATTTGCACTCCCGCCACCGTTCCCACCGCCCAGTAGTCCGTAGGGACAAAAGGTGACAGAAGGACCCGCCTGTGCCCATAGGTGGGTCTTTTTTTGCCCAAAAACCAAGAAAATAGCCATTAAATCGCACGATTGACCCCTAAAATCTGGCACATCTAATGCTCTGATTAAACAGAAAATGACCAGCACTCGTATCCATTCTAGAAAGGGAATCATTTCCCGCCGCGTCTTGGCCCTCGTTTTCGGTGTTACGACCTTTGTTTTTCTTATTTGTTTAATCGGACTGTATGTCTTGGGTCGCACCGCTCCACAGATTTTAGACTCAGCACTTAGGACGAAAGCAGACTCGAGTCTGGTTTGTGAAATCAATCAATCGAACCTCATTTTAGGAAATCTAGATCTCCAGGGAATTAAAATCTCCAGTCCCGGTCGATGGAACGAGAAACAATTTTTATCAATCAAAACGATTAAGTGTGAACTGAATCCACTGACGTTTATCTTCGGTGGCAGCCGACATTTCAAAAATGTGGAATTAGATATCGATAAAATAGTTTTAGTCGGATCGCGCGACTACATGAAGGATAATAACGCCCAAGATATTTTGAAGGGTTTAAAATCTGCTCAGGCTGAAAAAATAAGTGAATCACCTGTGTCGAGTGAACCTGATGTCGATCAACCCAAGAAGCCCTTTAAAATAGATAACTTC
>CAIOLH010000181.1 GCA_903859115.1 uncultured Opitutia bacterium
TCGCGACAATACTTGGAATCCCTTTCGGCCAAAGCACGCGGCCTGCTTGAATCTGTCAATCGACCCGACATCGATTTCATCAAAGGCCTCTCCCCTGTCATCGCCATCGCCCAACGCACTCAGGGTAACACCAATCCGCGTTCCACCATCGCGACCCTCACCGAAATCGCTGACCACGCCCGCCCTCTTTGGATTTTAGGCGGTCAACGTTTCTGTTTAAAAGATGGTGCTCCCATTAAACAGCGTTCACTCGATGATACTCTTCGTAGTTTAGAAAAAATTCCCGCCGGCACTAAAGTCATCATCGTCGCACCGGTTAATCACGATCGTCCTTCCGTGCTGCTTGAAAATTGCGCCGATCTCAGTCGTCGTGGCTTCACCCGTGTTCGAATCAATAAACAAATTATCACCACGGAAGAAGCGGAAGGTATTCTCAAGGGTCGCGAAAATTTAACACTTGAAGTCGTGGTGGATCGTCTGGTCACGGGTACTGATCAACGCAGTCGCCTCGCCGACTCACTCGAACTAGCCTTTCGCGAGGGTCGACAAAGAGCCGTCGTTTTAGCTGAAGCCACAGACCAAACTTGGAAGGAATATCCAGTTTCACTTAACTTATCCTGTGAGAAATGCGGAGAGGTTTACGAACCGCTAGAGCCTAGAGCGCTTTCACATAATCATCCCTCGGGTGCCTGTCCTGATTGTGGCGGATTGGGTCGACAGCTTAAATTCCAAGAAGCCCTGTCGATTCCGAATGAAAAACTTTCCATCGATGACGGTGCGGTAAAACCATGGAAATGTGCCACCCGCAAAACCTTGATTCGTCGTAATGCGATTACACGCGCTCTCGCTGAACAATTACCGTTCGACCTCAAAAAACCGTGGTCAGAACTTTCTCCTGAAATAAAAAAGATATTATTACACGGAGACACTCAAAGAATTTTTCTACTCCCACCGAAAAAAGGTCGTAAACTGATTGAATCAAAATGGGAAGGGATGTTTGCTGAGTTAGCCGAAGCTTTTCGCACAACTACGGGCGAATCCCTTCGTCAAAGGCTTTTACAATTCCAATCGGGGTCGACTTGCACAACTTGCCACGGACAACGTCTCAACGCAACCGCTCTTTCGCTTAAACTTTCAGGAAAAAATATCGCTGACTTTTTGGCGCTCACCATTCCTGAAGCTTTAGGTTTCACCCAAAAAATTTCTGAATTAGATTCGGTTAAAAGTCTGGAGGAAGCCCGACGCGGACTGGAACAAAGGCTTACGTTCTTAAATGATGCTGGGCTAACCTACCTCACTCTTAATCGAGAAATTAATTCCCTCTCGGGTGGCGAAGGTCAACGTGTTCGTCTCGCCACCCAACTCGGGCTCGGACTTGTAGGAGTTACCTATGTACTGGATGAACCGAGCATCGGACTTCACCCAGCGGATCACAGCCGCCTAATTAAATCACTCCACGGATTGCGTGACCTCGAAAATACCTTGGTTGTCGTGGAACATGACCGCGATATGATGCTAGCCGCAGATCACCTAGTAGAAATGGGGCCTGGAGCAGGGATTGACGGGGGCAAAGTTGTCTTCGAAGGCACACCCAATCAGTGTAAAAAACATGCTACTTCTCGAACTGGGGCCTACCTATCTGGTCGAGCCAGCTTAGAAAATATTATAAAACGTAAAGCGATCGGCCAAGAATTCATCACGGTCAAAAATGCTAAAGAAAATAATTTAAAAAATCTGACAGTTAAATTCCCGATTGGAAATATTACCGCAGTGTGTGGCGTGTCGGGCTCAGGTAAAAGTACTCTCGCTATCGATATTTTATCTGCGGTCGCAGCTCGGAAAATCAATGGTGCTAAATTAATTCCAGGAGTTCACGGCGGCATTGATGGTCTTGAAAAAATAAACGCCTTCACTGCGGTCGACCAAGAACCCATCGGACGCAGCCCACGATCCAATCCAGCAACCTTCACGGGCATTATGGATTTAATGCGCGAACTATGGTCATCACTCCCACTCGCTAAAGTGCGAGGGTACAATGCCGGACGATTTAGTTTTAATGTTCGCGGTGGACGTTGCGAAACTTGTACGGGTGAAGGCTTTGTCGCCTTAGATATGCAATTCCTTGGAGAAACCTTCGTGGAATGTCCAAGTTGTGCGGGTCGCCGATTCAATCGCGAAACCCTCGAAGTGCGCTTCAAAGGTTTAAATATTTCCGACGCATTGAAGCTCTCGGTTAAGGAAGCCGTAGAAGTCTTCAAAGCCCAGCCCCGCTTAGCTGAAAAGCTCCGCACCCTCGAAGAAGTGGGCCTCGGTTATCTGAAACTAGGTCAAGCCGCCAACACTCTCTCAGGGGGTGAGGCTCAACGATTAAAATTGGCCTCTGAATTATCCCGACGCGACCACTCGGGCCGACTCTACGTACTCGATGAGCCGACAACGGGGCTTCATTGGGATGACATCGCAAAACTCTTAAAACTTTTAGGAAGACTGCGCGATGCCGGAGCCACACTCATCGTGATCGAACACCAATCCGATGTCATTTTATCCGCAGATTGGGCGATTGAACTGGGACCGACGGGCGGTACCGAAGGCGGACAAATTATTTTTGAAGGTCCACCGGAAAATCTTAAAAAGACGAAAAATTCACCAACCGGTCAGGCTTTAAAAAATTAAAATCCTTTTTGGATGATTTTTCCGACGAGATTGATTCGCGAAATCTCTTCATCCGAAAACTCGTAAGGCTGCATTTTTCCGATTCCCAAAACACCGACGACTTTATTTTCGTCATTGATTAAAGGAATGGCTAAAGCACCTTGAACATTAGTTTGTTTAGCTGCCGGTTTAGCCACACCCGTCGCATCAATCTGCAGATTACAAAGTTGCACGGCCTCGCGACGCTCCGCGGCACATCCAGCGATCCCCTTCCCAAAAGGTATCGCCTGAATCTTATCTAAAATAAAGGGTGGAATGCCCTGATGGGCGGTTAAAACCAGTAATCCAGTCTGCGCATCGGTACGATGAATAGTACCTGTCACACAATCAAAGTCTTTCAAGACAGCAGATAAAACTTCGGTCCAAGCGACCGGAGATTTCATTAGGCTATTCCATTTTTCAGACGGCTCACTCATTTATAAATTATTTTTAGATAAATATTCTTTTAACCAAATCAGCCCAGAAGATTCATCCGTAAATACTCCATCCATTTGTGCCTCATTAGCATCATTGAGAATTTTCGTAAAAAGACCTGAAGGCTTGTAACCCAAGGCGATGAGGTGACGTCCCATCAAGATTGCTTTGGGAGCTGAGGCTTCGACATGCAGTGCCTGAGAACGTTCGAGTAACCAGGCACCTTGTGGAGATGGCACACCGCGCGAAGCGGGACCACGACCCTGACGATCGGCTGAATCGATACGTATTAATCGATCAATGCGATTCACTTTTTTGGCTAAGCGACGGACCGAGGCGTCGCCTGATTTAGTTTTCCACAGCTCGTACGGTTGACCGTGCCAGCGCACCAATGGTAAAATCGATTCTAATAATTTAGTTTCGCGCGTCATTTGTAGCAAAAACCGTTCCGCTAACGGTTCACTCGCCGCCTCATGTCCGTAAGCATGAATACGTCCATCAGCCTCTTTTTGAGTAGTTTCTGCTTTGCCTAAATCATGAAGTAATACGGCCAATCCAACGATGAGGTCTTCATCGCGATCATTGAGTCTTTCAGCAGCAAAAACATCCATACACTCGAGCGTATGAACCCAAACATCCCCCTCTGGATGCCAAATCGGATCCTGCAGCACATCAATCATTGCATGCAACTCAGGGAAGAACTTAGTCCATCCACATTCACGTAAGAAATTCAATCCTAGGGACGGTTTTACTCCGCGAAGAATTAATTTACTCCACTCTTCAAATAATCTCTCGGGTGGAAGATCATAAGGATTAAGTGAGGCACAAAGTTTTACGGTTTCTGGAGCGACGGTGAATTGTAAACGCGCAGCAAACTGCATTGCACGAAGTACACGCAAAGGATCTTCGCTAAATTTTAAAGAAACGTGACGCAGCACTTTTGCTTTGAGGTCAGCCAGGCCATTGTACGGATCAACAATTTCACCCGTGGCTGGATTCCAAGAAATAGCGTTGATGGTGAAGTCCCGACGTTCGGCGGCGTCTTTCGGGGTCATCGTGGGATCCGCTTGCACTTCAAAATCTTGGTGACGGGCGCCCGTGCGGTTTTCCCGACGAGGTACCGAGACATCAATCGGCATGTCTTTTAATTTCGTGACACCGAAAGCCGCACCCACGGTGATGATTCCAAATCTTTTGCGCA
>CAIOLH010000182.1 GCA_903859115.1 uncultured Opitutia bacterium
CTACCCCGCGAATATGCTACCGCTGTAGCTAATATGTCGGCCAACCTGTTGTTGCTCGATCACTATCCGCACCCGAAAAATATCCGCTACCGTCCTTTTGCCTGGTCTGAACCGGCTTACACTTTTGGTGTTTCCCAGGATTGGAAAAAATACCGATCAGTAGTTCCACCTCACATTCCTTTAGTTCGTCGCTGCACGGGCGGTGGTTTAGTTTCCCACTTAGAGGATTGGACATTTGCAATGGTGATTCCTCCCGAACATCCACTTTATAAATCTGGTACACACGAGGCCTATGAAACGGTGCATCGTGCAATGCTCGAATGTCTACTCGCCCAAAAATTAAAAGTTAAATTAGTTCCGCTACCTACAAATCAGAGAGAATTTAAAGCGCCTGATCAATGTGAGCACCATGCCGAACCTCACGATTTAGTTCTAGAGGAAGATAATCGTAAAGTAGCTGGAGCAGCTCAAAAACGTAATAAAAACGGCCTCTTAATCGAAGGTTACATCTCTCGCACACTCTTGGCAGGCTGCGACTGGGAACAGTTCGCCGTAGATTTTCCTAAAGCTCTCGGCAAAGCGCTCGAGAGTGAGCCGGTCAATGTCCACTCCCCGATTTACGATCAATCACACCACGAAGGATGTTGGGCTAAGTTTAATTCGTGCAGTTGGAATGAGCACCGCGACTTACCCGAATAAATCCAACTCGGGGTCTTGATTTTTTTTCTCGGGCGAAGCTTTCGGCGCTGAAGGTTTGGTTTCCTTCTTCGCTACCCTAGTCGGTACAACCAGTTCACTGACGTCGGCAGTCTTGACGACCTGCTTATTCGGTAATCCTCCGCCGGTTTCTAGACCTGATAAAATTTCTCGTGCACGCGATACGACACCGGGAGGCATGCCAGCGAGTCTCGCGACTTGGATGCCGTAAGAGCGATCTGCTGCACCTGGAACAACTCTGCGAATAAACACAATCTCATCCTGCCATTCTTTCACCGCTACTGACCAATTGCGTAAACGATTCAGTGAGGAGGCTAATTGAGTTAATTCGTGATAGTGAGTAGCAAAGAGAGTTCTTGGTCCCGCCGTTTCTTTGCCGTGTAAGTGTTCGGCTACAGCCCATGCGATACTGATACCATCATAGGTGCTAGTGCCTCGACCGATTTCATCTAAAACAACTAACGACTTAACCGTTGCATTATTTAAAATATTAGCGGTCTCATTCATCTCCACCATGAAAGTTGAATTACCTCGGGCTAATTCATCGGAGGCACCGACACGGCAGAATACTCTGTCGACTAACCCGATATGAGCCTCGGTCGCAGGTACCCAGCAGCCAATATGAGCCAGCAAGACAATCAACGCGACTTGTCTGATGTAAGTTGACTTACCCGCCATGTTGGGACCCGTGATCAAGGCGATTTGCTCTTTGCTCGACTGTAGGTCGGTATCATTAGGTACGAATGACCCAGCTCCAGGTCGGTTTTGTAAAACACGTTCAATGACTGGGTGACGTCCTTGTTTAATCTTAATCACGTCAGAGTGGTCGACCGTCGGGCAGCACCAGTTGGACTCTCGGGCTAATTCAGCCCAGCCATGTAAGATATCAACTTCGGCCAATGTTTGAGCGGTCACTAAGAGTGATGCAGTTTTGGCGAGTACGTCATTCAGTAAAATCTGGAATAAATCTAACTCACGCGAAAGCGCTTGTTCGTCGGCACGTAACACTTCCCTTTCTTTTTTCCGAAGTTCCTCTGTCGTATAACGCTCAGCATTCACCATCGTTTGTTTGCGAATATAATCAGCAGGTACTTGATCTAAATTCGATTTCGTGACTTCAATCGCATAGCCGAATGCACCGTTATATTTTACTTTTAAATTTTTAATACCCGTGCGGGTTTGTTCCTGACGTTCGAAATCCGAAATCCAAGTTTTGCTATCCGTGGCCAATGAGCGCAATCGATCGAGTTCAGAATCGTATCCCGAACGCAAGGCCCCACCTTCTGTTAAATCGACAGGTAATTCATCAGCTAAAGCCTTTTCGAGTTTAACTAATAAATCGTTTTCGCAGTCTATTTTTTTAGCGTACTGCTGTACGGCCGGATTGGGCAACGCGGCTAATTCCTCTTTGAGGGCTGGAAATGCTTTGAGCGAATCGCGAATGCCACCGAGCTCGCGGGGGTTGCGCAGTCGATTTTGTAATCTCGCTAGAATTCTCGGAATATCTCGTGTGCTGCTCAGAAGTTCAGCCACTCGTGCGGAAGCGCCTGGATGCTTGATAAAGCCAGTGACAGCATTCTGACGTTGTTGAATGATTGCTAGGTCTGTGGATGGCTCGGTAAGCCACATGGCCAAAAGTCGGGCCCCACCCGCGGTGCAAGTGCGATCAATGGAATCTAAAAGAGAGGTATCTTTAGAGCCATTCGTACCGTTAAAGAGTTCAAGATTTTTAGCCGAGGCCGCATCGATGAGTACTGACGATCCTAGTTTGAGCTCAGTGACTTTAAAAAGATTTTGTGGGCGACTGCAGAGTGAGTCGGTAACGTAACCGAGGACTGCGCCAGCGGCACCAAGTGCTGGGTGAGTATCATTCAGTCCAAAACCAGCCAGACTATGTACGGAAAGTGTTTGGCAAACTAACTGAAAACCTGTGGCGCTATCAAAATTCCAACTAGGGAGACGCGAAACAGATCTTCCCTCTAAAAATATTTCGAGGAGCTGACTGAATGCGGGATCAACTTCCAAACCCTCAGGCAATAAAACTTCGCGTGGATTGATAGAATGTAAAAGTGACAGTAAACGTTCCACTTGGGTATCAGTAGCCATGCGGAAATCAGCCGTCGAAACATCTAGCCAGGACGCATGCCAACCTTGTTTATTCCAGTTAAGCGCTAAAAGATAATTACCGCGGCGCGAATCTAGTTGAGAATCTTCAAGTGCAGTTCCTGGTGTAAGGATACGAGTAATGCCGCGGCGTACTAGTTTACCGGTGACGGGGACTTCGAGCTGATCGCAGATGGCGACCTTCCAACCTGCCGCTAGAAGCCGATTTACATAGTTAGGTGCCGCGTGATACGGCAAGCCAGCCATAGGCGTCTCGTGGCGCTTGGTAAGCGTTAATCCAATGACCTTTGAGGCTGTTACAGCGTCATCGCCAAAAACCTCATAGAAGTCACCAAGCCGAAATAGCAAAAGAGTACCAGGTGCGAGTTTGTCTCGCAGCTCGCGGTATTGTTTTTGCATGGGCGTTTCCTTCTCCACGACTCACAAGCCAATAGAGCCCAGCGACGTGAGCAAGATTGGATTGGTCCTTAGTAGAACTTACCCAGGTCAATTTGTTCACATTACCTGAGCGGCTAATTCAGAAAGTGCACTGCGTACGCCTTGGAGCAATCTGACATTAGCGGCGATACTGTGCCCTTTCATTCGTTCATGCGTGTGAATGAGGCCGTTAGATTTGCTATCAAGGTAAGGAGTGTCGACTTGGTCAAGGTCACCGATGAGGACGACTTTAGAGCCTTCGCCGATCCGTGTGATTACGGTTTTAGCTTCATGAGGCGTCATGTTTTGAGCCTCATCCACAATCATGAAGGCATGACCGATGGATCGACCGCGGATAAATGTCATGGCCTCGATTTCGATTAAACCGGAATCAATGAGCCATTGATAAGGTTTACGGGGTTGTCCAATTTGTTGAAACTGTGAACCAAAAATTGGCTGCGCTGCTTTCATCGCCTGAGCCTTCTTTTGTTTTCTCTGAGAGTCGGTTGCGAGGGCTTGTTTATTATTCGCAGGAACTTGAGCAGCTGCAGGAGCTCCTGTGCGTGAGAAGAGAACTTCTAAATTATCGAAATACGGCTGAATATAAGGAGAGAGTTTCTCTTCTTTAGTTCCAGGGAGTGCGCCGATGTCTTTACCGATTTGGACAACTGGACGTGAAACGTATAATTTTTTATAAGGAGAGAAGTCGCTTAAAACCTGAGAAAGTGCCGCAGCGATGGACAAGAAGGTTTTGCCGGTTCCAGCGCGACCAAAGCAGGTCACTAATTTAATATCGGGATTAAGAAGTGCATCGAGGAAGATCCACTGTTCAAAATTTTTAGGGATCACGCGCATACCTCGGGGCATCTGTAATCCTTTACGTGCTCCGCTCGCCGTAGAAATAAATTCACGATAAAGACCCAGTGGAACAAACGCACCATCACCTACGTGTCTGGCTGGCTCGGTCCAGGAATCTGAAGTGAGCATCACGTACTCATTGATGATAGGCTCTGGGTCGTCTTTTTTGAAATTAACAGCGACTTGGGCGACATCACGGAAGTCGCGCATGGCTGCGGCTGAAATCGGAATCGAACGATACTCACCGTAGTCGCTAATCTCAATACGGTCATTGCGATAGTCTTGTACTTCAAGACCCAGCGCTTGGGCCTTGAGAGCCATACAGGCGTCCTTAGTAACCAAGATTACTGACCCCTTAGAGGTGTCGCGGAGATAAAGTGCTGAGGCGATGATGCGGTGATCGGGGGCATCCACTTGCATGAATACAGCACGGAGACGTTCATTCTTCGGACCCGTAAAGTGATCACGGATCAAAGACTCGTTCACAATAATTCTGAGTTCACCACCATCACGAAGGTCAGCGTGCAATGCGCCGGGCTTAGAAACATCGCCTTCGACGATATCTTTTAAATTCTTATTCTCAAATAGAGAACGGACGGTGCGATTAACGCGCCGCGCACTGGCACCTAATTGCCCTGGCTGCGTTTTGTGGCGATCCAGTTCGGAGAGAACCTCGACTGGGATTGCTACAATGTGCTCATCAAACTTAAAGAGCGATTCTGGATCATGAATTAAAACATTCGTGTCCAAGACGTAGGTTTTTTTCACGAGACAACACTCGTCTATTTTTCCAGCTGGAGCAACAAGTAAAAATTTATTTCTGCAAGTCAGCGATCTGTCTGAGGTATTCCCAACTATAGATACCGGTCTTGTGTCCGTCACTGAACTCGAAGGTTACAGCATAGTTACCGATTGTTGATAATTGTATGACACTGACACCTGGGAATTGTCGTGGGCCGTCCCCACCCCATCGCTTTCCGAGAATATCCACCTCGCCCATGTTCTCAGCACTTGGAGAACGCTCGCGTAAAAATTCCCCGCTAAGAAAATGTTCAGTTTTATCAGCCCATTGGATGGCGACGAAATCACCGACAATTTCTATTTTGGTTGGGGCGAGCATTGATTCGACTTATAAAACAAATAATTTTACGGGTCAGGCAACCTGTAAACATCGGTGAA
>CAIOLH010000183.1 GCA_903859115.1 uncultured Opitutia bacterium
AAGAATTTACGGAGATCGTAAACGAAGATGCCTTTAGCAGGATCGCTCTTGAATTTCTTGTTTTCAAATTGGCCAGGAGCAATTTCACCATCTTTAGTCGTGACGATACGACGTGCGTCAGCGGCAGCGACGATACCGACGCCTTCGGCCACAACTACAGTCTTGGAGTCAATCGCTACACGACGCTCTAAGCCAGTACCGACGTAAGGAGATTCTGTAATCACCAAGGGCACACCTTGGCGTTGCATGTTCGAGCCCATCAATGCGCGATTTGCGTCATCGTGCTCTAGGAAAGGAATTAATCCCGCAGCCACAGAAACAACCTGTTGCGGAGAAACGTCCATGTAATCCACGGAGTCTGGATCTTCTTCTAAAATGTCGTCGCGATAACGAACGGTTACTTTTCCTTTAAGATTTCCGTTGGCATCGAGTTCAGAATTAGCCTGCGCAACTTTGAATTTTTCTTCTTGGTCAGCAGTCATGTATTCCACGGTGTTGGTCACTTTACCGCGAACAACCTTACGATAAGGAGCTTCGATAAAACCAAACTCATTGATACGTGAGTAAGTGGAGAGAGAATTAATTAAACCGATATTTGGACCTTCAGGGGTCTCAATCGGACAGATACGACCGTAGTGCGAAGGATGAACGTCACGCACTTCGAAACCAGCACGATCGCGATTTAAACCTCCAGGCCCGAGGGCGGAAAGTCGACGCTTGTGTGTTAACTCGGACAGCGGATTGATTTGATCCATCAACTGACTGAGCTGACTGCGTTGGAAGAACTCGCGGATTAAATTAGCGAAAGGCTTTGGATTAACTAATTTTTGAGGAGTGATAGAATCGACGCTTTGATCGTATTCATTGATACGAGCTTTGACGGTCTTGATCACATTCTTAAGACCGGCGCGGCATTGGTTAGCTAATAACTCACCTACGTTACGAACACGACGGCTACCCAAGTGATCGATGTCATCCACGGGACCGTCTTTCTTGCGGAGTTCGCAAAGGAGTTTGGTAGCAGCAACGATATCTTCAGGAGTGATGATACGCGTATCGATTGAAGTCTTGAGACTTAATTTCTGATTAAGTTTATAACGACCGACGCGACCCAGATCATAACGCAGAGGATCCTGGAAGAGGCGTTGCATGTGAGCACGCGCGTTCTTCACGTTCACAGGTTCACCGGGACGTAATTTACGGAAGATTTCTTTAAGTGCTTCTTCTTCGTTACGAACAGCACTGATGTCCTTACGGAGCGAGAGAATCACAGCACCATCATCGAAGCTCGTGTCAAAGACGCTGAACTTCTGTTTAGGAAGTTGCTTATGGATTTCTTTGAGAGTTTCGCGGGAAAGTTTGTCGTACTGTTTAGCGATTACTTTGCTGGTGTTGGTATCAACATCCACGATGTGATCGGCATAAACTAAATTAGCTAATTTCTCGGGCTCTAATTTAAGAGCGCTCTCAGCGGTGTATTCCTTGCTGGCGTAGAAGAGACTAAGGATGTCCTTGTCGTCTTTATAACCAAAGGCGCGGAGTAAAGTGGTGACTAAGAATTTACGACGACGGCGACGGCGATCGAGGTAAACCCAGAGCAAATCGTTTTGGTCGAATTGAACTTCGATCCAAGTTCCGCGGTCAGGAATAATCCGGAAGGCGTGTAATTGTTTTCCGCTCGTGTGCTGAGATTCTTCGAAGCAGATACCAGGGCTGCGGTGTAATTGTGAAACCACGACACGTTCAGCACCATTTACAATAAAGGATCCACGCTCAGAAATCATCGGGATTTCGCCCATCATGATTTCTTCGTCTTTGAAGGTGCTCTTTTCAGAAAGACGCAATTTAAGCATCACGGTGACGGCATAACTGATGCCTTCACGGATACATTCTAATTCAGTAGTCTTAGGGAAAATTAAGCTATAACCTTGGTACTCGAGACTGAAATTTCCGTTGTTGCTGGAAATAGGGAAAGCCTCGTGGAAGACCGCATGCAGACCTAACTTG
>CAIOLH010000184.1 GCA_903859115.1 uncultured Opitutia bacterium
AGCAGAGCGAGAAGTAAGAAGATCGAGGCACATCCACGTTTCGATAAATTTTCTTTATACGATAAACCGCTGCCCGGTCAACCGACCGTGCCGTCGACCCGATCTTTTTTTATATTGAGCGTCGCCCCGGGTCGACCCACCGAAGCGGACACTCCCGTTTTAGAAATATTTATTTTAAAAAACTTGCCCAGCGAGACGACTTTACGAAATCGAAAATAGCCCATGGTTGAAAAATAGAGATTAAGGAGTGGGCGGCCTGTTTGGCAACACACCTTAAATAAAAGCTAAAATAAGCGGAAAATCCGGGTTTAGAATTTATGACACAAGTTCTGGCGTCGCCGACTTGCTTTTTTCGAAACGACACTTATATCTATAATCGTTCTTTAATAACACATCACGAGCAAAGGCTAGCCGTAACACCGCCCCTTTGCACCAACCGAGCCTTCACCGGCCGCGGTGGTTTTTAGAAACCGAAAGTTTCTAAGATGAGGACCGAAAGGTCAGAAATCCCTCCCACTTCTGGGTCGATCGTGATGCGTCGCTTTATCCAAACACGCTATGATCAACACAGACTCATCCTCCCTCCCCACCGCCACTCCTTCACGTCTTTCACTGCGCGTGAACGAAGAGAACCGCTGTCACCATCTCTGGAATAACAACGGCACCTGGTGGATTCACTACACCCTGCACTTCGCCGATTATACCGCACAGAGAATTCGCCGTTCACTCCGTACGTCCGAGCTCGAAGAGGCCATCCGTCGACGCGACGAAATCATCAACGCATCACGCAACCCGGCCGTTAGCCGATAAGTTATTTCTTCTTCTTAACTTTTTCGGACTTATCTTTCGAACCTTTATCCTTAGTTCCCTCGTCGGCCGGATAGCAGGAACGATCATCTTCCATCGGAAATTTTTTAGCTTCACGTAAAGTAATCACCCAAGCTGGTCCTACATCTTGTGGAGTCAGAACCGTGAAATTACTTAACTCTTTTTTCTCCGACCAATTCGACGGATAGGGTTCTACTTTAAATCCGTTTTCCGCAGGAGGATATTTAATTTTCCCGTCACCTAAAATAGTATTACCTTTATAGCGATTCGGTTTGGTGGTGATACTACCCATCGGAGTTTTCCCATCGGGCAAAGATCCTTCCACCACTGCGCCTGGTGTCGTATTAATAAAACGATTATTCATAATATCGGAATCTTCCGGCAACAGAACCAATTGTTCGGCTGGCCAATGTTTCTTGAAGTCAGACCCCATTTCCAAACAACTGCCCTTCACATTCGCGACAACGTTGTTGGCTAACATTAATTTTTTGACCTGCGGGTAGGAAGTCACCGTGCCCTCCGAATTTTTGGCGCTGGCCGCACCTGACTTATTATGGGGCTGATATTCAGGCGTCAAAGCACTACCAATATACTCCCCCGCTGATACACGTATTCCATACTCAGTACCCGAAACATAGTTTTGTATCACACTATTATTAGCACCCGACATACGAAGCCCTTGGGCTTGTTTAGCGCCCTGACCTAAAATCACGTTACCTTTCACCGTATTACTGGACCCGCGACGAATATTAATACATCCCGCGGTAGCGATTACGGTATTATTTAAGACCTGATTGTAGTTGGATTTAAGAGAGATGATCTCGGTTCCTTCACCATCGGCATGGTCAAAAAGATTTCCTTCGACCGTGAAGTAAGCTCCATCCTTGCCCTTCTCGTCAAATTTTCCTGAACCCCAGACGCGAATATTTTCCCGACCATTA
>CAIOLH010000185.1 GCA_903859115.1 uncultured Opitutia bacterium
CGTGGAAACTGAGCAGTCGTTTTGTCATTACTACCGATGCCTAATCCTTTGAGTGAAGCGTAGAGAGCGGTCCAAGCTTCAACTGAAGTTGAGTTCACATTGAATGCCCCATCGTTGAGAAGGTAGGAGGACATTTTTTTCCAGCCGTCGGGTGCAATCGTAGTCACATTACGATCGGCGGTATTAAGGAAAGCGGGCGTAGCGACATCGCCCGTAAATCCAAAAGCATAAGGAGCATCGCTGATGCCGAACGGTTGATAAAGTCGTAATGACGGATTCGCTAATTTACCAGTACCCGCTGCGAAGTTATTGAGGACGTCTTGTGCCTTGAGATCACGGACGCTGTTGTAGTTTCCAGTCTTACTCGATTTTAGAACCGGTGCAGCGCCCGAGAAGAAGAAGTTATCCCAGAGCGCATTGTTCATGAGATAACTCATGTCGGCGAAGGTAGCACCGCCCGTGTACTGAGTAACTGTATAGGGTGTACCGAAGGTCCAAGATTTATCGAGTGGTACCACGGTGTTGGGGAAGGAATTTCCAACCGTACGATAAGGGAATAAGTCGGAGGTACTCACGTTCGCATGCATCAGTTGTCCGATGGATACAGGAGCCGTCTGAGGAATTTCCACTTCTATCACCGAGTTCATGCCTTGTGCTTCGTGTGAAGCCCCGCCGAGAGCTCTCGCGCCATTAGCAAAAGCGTAATCATTGCGTAAAATATTTCCCCAATCGTTAGAGGCACCTAAGAGACCCAGTTGGTCAGGCCCGTAAATTTGAGTGCGTAAACTTGCATTACCGATAGCAGGTAATCCACCCAGAGGGGAGTTAGAAGAAAATGTGGCGAGAGGATTAGTGAATAACCAAGCGGGATGTGCTGCGGGAACATTCTGGGCTTTTACGAATACGCAATTATTTCGGTAAGTAGTAGACGCATCGGGGGTATCGCGCACGGTATCCGCAACACGCATGCGTGTATCGATGACACCAAACACATGTCCGGGTTTTGACTGATCGGGAATGCCCGCTAGGTCGACAATGTTGTTTAGCTCGCCAGCTTTTTTAATAATAACTCCAGTGCCGGTTCCAGCACCTGTAGCAGGCCAACCCGCATTACCATAGAAATTATCATCGGGCGGTGCTGCCCAACTTCCTACGAACACCGTTTGGCCTAAGCCTGCTTTGCCAGTATATTTACTACTACCGAGTTCTTCAAGATAACCAGGTTCCAGGGTGGTGTCACTATTCACCTCATCGATGGCACCAGATTTGTTTCCCTTCCAACCCGAAATGAGATTTGTCCAGCATTTCCAATAGCCGAAGCCGGCACTACTCCAACCTGAGCCGCCGCGACCGATTCTTAGTCCAAAAGTTAGGTCATCGGTATCGGCATAACTCCCTGGAACGAATCCTGATGACAAGTCCGTTGTGTACCAAGGAAGCTGTCCATAGAATCCTCCAGTGTACCAATAGCCCTTTTCTAGAGGGAGAATCCAAACCTGAGAATCGTCGCCGGCAAAATTAAGTTGGGATTTGTTGGCTCCATACTTTCCGTATTCTGTGGAATTATTATCGAGTAATTTTTTGGATGAGAAAACGGCAAATTCTCCTGGTTCGAGTGTGGTAGGAGGAATCGTCATGACGAGGTTTTCATATTCGCCGTTGGAGATATCGACCCCTGTTGAAGAATATTTACGACAGTTAAGAATGGAACGTGCGTAACGATTATTTTGTGCCATCCAGGTCGACATCGTCCATTTTTTAACCCCACCACCTTGATAAGTTCGATCCTGACACTGAATATTAATTTGTTCGATACCAGAGAAACTGACACGCATAGCCGAGCCTTTAATATTTATATCTGTTTCGTTGGGTGAAGATTGAAGTTTTAACTTCGTGTTATAAGGATTATGTAGGACGACAACGGGCGTACAAATCATGTAAATATTAGAACCACTTATTGTGCCGGTAGTCGTAGCAATCGAAGCAGTTTTTCTCTTAAGTGAGAAAACCATAATAACACGGTGTAAGTTGGGCATATACGCACTGCGAGTGACCCGCGGAATAAACCCGATAC
>CAIOLH010000186.1 GCA_903859115.1 uncultured Opitutia bacterium
ATCGAACCACCTTTACCTTTTGAGCATCCGGTGACTTTTCCAGTCAACTCCGCCATACATTCTTTCATGCCCATGCCGACCATCAGACCGTGACCGTGATCGCGATAGCCAGTGATGATGTGGTCGTGTTTGCCTAAGAGAGAAATCGTTCCAGCGGCGACGGCTTCTTGGCCAACGTACAGGTGAAGGAAGCCACCAATTTTTCCTTGTTGGTAGACGCGGATGCAGCGCTGTTCAAAATGGCGGATGCGTGCCATTTTGGTGTAGAGTGCAATTTTAGCCTCTTTAGTAAGAGAACTATTAACGGGGTGTTTAGAATATTCCGATGGCCCTGCAGGGTTTTTCAGAGATTCAGGATGGGTGATGACAGCGGGCTTGGCCACGGGAGTGCAGATTTAGGTGTATGATTGGAGGACTCTGGGCGGGAAGGTCAAGCGAACCCGCAGGGTAGGGGTTTAGACTTGACCCTTTAGCCTTCCCGATGCCCCTTCCTTTATACTTTTCCCCGCCCCTTCGCCCTATTCCATGGAAGAAAAACCTGAGGTTATTGCCCGCGAATTCACCGTCCAAAACAAAATGGGCATTCATACGCGTCCGTCTGCGCAGATTGTGCGTCTGGCCAATCGTTATGCAGACCTCGAGATAACCGTTTCGAAAGATGATGAAGTCGTTAACGGCAAAAGCATTATGGGACTGATGATGTTAGCCGCTGGCCAAGGATCTCGCTTAAAATTTTCCGTTAAAGGCAAAGAGGCCGCGCAATTTCTCGAGGAAATGGAAACACTTTTTAATCGTAAGTTCGACGAGTCCTAAAAATGTACGCACTCCTTGCTAGTTTTGCTCTTCTTGCTGCTGCCGAGACTGCGCCAGCACCGGTTAAGTCCATTTCCGATCCCGAGGTGCCACAGTACCTAAAAGCCAATCAAGGTGAGGTCATCGAATGGGGTAAAGCCTTGCAACAATTAGAGAAGGGCCAGCAGCGCCTTCAACAGGGTAATAGTATTTTAAATGCTCCACGCATCACGACGACGGGGGCATTTCAGGAAACTCCCGAACAGGCTAAAGCTCGCGCCCAAAAAATTATTGATGAAGGAAAAACTCAGGTCACCGCGGCTACAGCAACTTTGGATCGGTTACGTCGCTTAGCCACTTCACGTTATACGGATTTAACCAAAACTGTAGATTTAACTGAGAATTTAGCCCAATCCAAGGTGGGCTATTGTTTAAACTTAGCGTCTGTTCGCCTGCAAAAAATTGCCCGCGATGGTGGTTATAAAAATCATCATATTGTGGGATCAATGACGGTTCTTAATGACGGCAAAATTTTAAAAACACCCGCGGTGACCGAATCCCTGCGAGCTGCTTGGACCAAGGCTGACGCCAATGGTTTGTCTGCGGTACCCGAAGGCGGTTATACTTATAAAGTGGGTTCAGGTGCGACTGCTCCGCAATTAAGTAAAGAATGGAAGGTGTCATCTCCGCGTAATACTACGGTGGTCTGGATTGAGGTCTACGGCCTCACCAATGACAACAGTCTCACTCTCTTAATGGTAAGAATGGCAGATGCTTATACCATGCGTTTGATTGGCTCAGAAATGTATTTAACCACTTTCAATCCCTCCGAATCTGTAGCCAAAGTTTATAATGCTACGGTTAATCTGCATGACGAAAAAAGTTTTTTACCACGTCTTTCATCTTCGGGTGACCGAGTTGTATCGTATGCCCGTACCAACTCACTTCTTGGGAATGCACTCTTAAAACATCTTTGTTTAAGTGACAGTAAGGTAGGAGTTGGTGCTAGCCAATCTCTGGTTGATATTTTGGGTGGCGATGCTCCGGGCCTCGACGGTGCTATAGCTACCTGGAAAATTACTTCACTAGAAGGTAATGATTTGAACAAAAACTTTAAAATTTCCTGTGAGGCCAGTGGCTCTGACGCGATTGAGGTTGGTCTTCTTTCAGTAAAATTAGAAGAACAGCTTAAACCAGGCGAAGCCACAAAGTCTGTGGGTACACCGGCCACACGTCCGACTAAATAAATTAAGACTTCGTTTTAGTCTTTTTTAATTCAGACAAAGTCTTCTTTTTTAGTTTCTTAATTTTAGATGAAACGAGTAGCTGGTGCGCGCGAGTCATTCGATCAATAAATAAAACACCTTGGCAGTGGTCGTGTTCGTGTTGAACACATCGTGCTAAGATGCCTGAACACTCGAGGGTGTGAGGCGCGCCGGATACATCTCTAAATTGGACAATCGTTTTTTCAACCCGTTCGACATCGCCCGTGATGCCGGGAAAGGATAGACATCCTTCTGTGTAAATTTCTTTTTCGCCCGTTGGAATAGTTACCGTAGCATTGGCAAAAAGCATCGGCATGACGGTGTCTGGATCAACTACTTTGCCGTTTAAAATCAGCGGATTTTCTTTGTCTTTAACATCAATGACAAAAAGCTGAAGCGAGAGTCCAACTTGGGGCGCGGCTAAACCGATACCGCGCGCGGCTCTCATCGAGGCGAGCATGCCGTCGCCAATTGCACGCAGCGCTGGACCGAATTCGCGTACGACATCACCTTGGGCACGAAGCACTGGCTCTCCGTAAAGATGGATGGGTTGAGCGGTCATCGTGTTAAACAATAACCTTTCTTAGGTGAATCAACAGACTATTTTTACTTAGATCCGTAAGTACCCTTTTCACAGGCCCGGACAAAACCCTCCGCTCGTTTTCTTAGTGAATTCCATTTTTCTCGTAAAACTACCGACTCGGCTGGAGAAATCTGTTGATCCTCACAGGCATTAACCACTTCCGTAATTAACAGGCTAAAATCTTTGATGAGTGCATTGGAGGCACGGAAAAGTTCGGGTGAAGCTGAGTGTACTTCATCGCGAATAAAGTGGCCGCCAGATTTATGGGCGAGCCAGTCGACAATACGTTCATCGCCGGTGGCACTAATCAGGGTGGCGACACGATCTAAGGGATTAGTGTGGCCTGATCCCTTGTGGGGTTGCTCGC
>CAIOLH010000187.1 GCA_903859115.1 uncultured Opitutia bacterium
AATGAACGTAATGAAAGTATCCACGGTGTAGCTTGCACCTTCCGCAAGCCTGCTGACGTCTATCACGCTGCGGAAAAAGTACGCGACGCGGGTTGGAAATATTGGGATGTGCATTCGGCTTATCCGATTCACGGACTTGATCAAGCGATGGGTATGCCGCGTTCCAAAGTACCTCGTCTCACTTTATTAGGCGGTGTGACTGGTTTCATCACCGGTTGTTTACTCACCTGGTACATGAATTCATACGACTACCCACTCGTGGTTGGTGGTAAGCCATTTTGGAGTCCAATCTTCCCGTTCCCAATCATGTACGAGTGCACGATTCTCTTCGCTGCTTTTGGTACATTCTTTGGACAGTTCATTTTAAATCGTCTCCCACAACACCATCACCCCTTATTCGATCTTCCGCAATTTGCGCGTACATCGGATGACTCGTTCATGATTGTTTTGGAAGCACGTGATTCCAAATTCCATTTAGATGAATCCCGAAACTTCTTACTCTCTTTAGGGGGTCAAGAAATCACCGTTATTCGCGACTAATCCACCATGAGCCGCTATCTTACATTTCTCGCTATCGTTGTTGTTGCTGTGATCGGCTTCCTTGGTTTCCAAGGAAAGACTTCGAAGCAAACTCCGATTTATGTTTTCGATGATATGGACTATCAGTCGAAGTATAAAGCCCAGGGCGAAAATACCTTCTTCGCTGATGGACGCGATGCCCGCCCGCCTGTAGCTGGATCTGTGGCTCGCGGTACTGGACTCGAACCCACCAAAGTTTTCTCTGCAGAATATCGTCGCGCTGAATCACTCAACGCAGCTTTCGTTACAGGAAAAGATGAGAAGGGTAATTTCCTTTTAGATTTCCCAGCCAAAAGTCTCACCACTTTATCGTCGGGCGAATTACAACCTTACACCATCGACAGTAAGGTTCTCGAATTAGGTCGTGCGAAATACCAAATCTATTGTGCAGTATGCCACGGACAAGCTGCCAATGGTAATGGTATTATGAAAGTGCGTTCAGCCATCGAAGGCGACATCGCGATCAACACGATTGCTAATTTACAAAGCGCTACTTACCGCGCCTACCCACAGGGCCAAATTTTTGATGTGATCACCAACGGCAAAAATACCATGATGCCTTATGGCGATAAACTTTCACCTGAAGAACGCTGGGCGGTAGTTGCTTACTTGCGCGCCCTCCAACTTTCTCAGTTCTGCCCACCAGAAATCACCCCTGCCTCCATTAAGGCCACCGCCAAATAATTCGCCATGAGCGCATCTCCTTCTCGTTTATCTTCACATTGGACAACTTTTGTTGCCATCGGCTTTGTTGCCTTGGTTGCGGTGTGGTCATTTGCCTTCCTGGGTCTAGGCGAACATAACCATCGTCCCGCACTCTCCGTTTTAGTCGGCTGCTTATTTTGGGTCTCTACACTGATCGGTATGTTGATGCTCACGATGATTACGCGTGTGTTCGACGCTGGTTGGGCTCCGCTTATTCGTCGTTCTTGGGAATTCATGATCGGCGCATTACCGATTGTAATTCTCTTAGGTATAGCTCCGTTAGCATTCCTTCCTGAGTTTCGACACTTATTATGGGAGTGGACTGACGCCTCACACATTTTACCGAGCGGACACGAAGTAGGGCACGATCCTATTCTCCAGGCCAAAAGCTGGTTCCTGAACGAAAACTTTTTCCTAATCCGTATCGCTGTTTACGTTTTATTCTTCGGCGCGATTACCTGGGCTCTCCGCAATTGGTCTTTCAAACAAGATAAAGAACGTACCGCGCAGCACACTCATACACTTCACGCGATTTCAGCAGTCGGAATTCCAGCAAGTGCGGTTTTACTCACCATGCTTGCATTCGATTGTTTGATGGCTCTTTCCTACCATTGGTTCTCAACCATGTATGGTGTATGGTTCTTCGCATTATCGATTCGATTGGCTTTAGCTGCCACGGTGATTGTAACCTACCGACTCTCTAACGGCGGTTGGCTCGACGGATTACTTAATCAAGCCCACCGTCACGTACTCGGCTGTCTGATGTTAGCCTTCACCGTTTTCTGGGCGTACATTAGTTTCTCTCAGTACTTCTTAATTTATACTGCGAATATTCCTGAAGAAACTTTCTGGTATAACATTCGTGAATTCAATCCTGTCACTGGACTAAAGAGCGATTGGTGGGGTGTTTCGATGTACCTCATTTTCGGATTCTTTTTCTTGCCGTTCCTTTCACTTTTATTCTACCGCTCGAAAATTATCGCAGGTCGATTACTCACCATCGCCTTCATTATTTTTGCCGGTGGTATCGTTGATCTTTGGTTCAACGCTGTCCCACGGCAAATCGTAGATAAAACCGCTCCCGAAGGTTTTACCGTGTCGCCCTTTATCAGTGGCTATCTCGCCTTAGACCTTCTCGCGATTGCTGGCTTTGGCTGCTTAGTCGTCGGACTATTTTTACGTGCCTCGACGAAGGCAGAAACTATCCCCGTCCACGACCCTCGTATTCTCGAGTCTATCAATTACCATGAGTGATAATTCTTCTAATGGAGATCGCCCTTTAATTCCTGCCCAAGTTGCTTCTTGGTTAGGTATTTTAGCTTTCGTTTTTGTAGCGATCTTCGCCATCGCCTACGCGTATGTTGCCTTCAGTCCGAAAACTAATTCTGATGTCGAACGTCGTATCGCTGAAAAAGCACTCCGTGCGGACACTGAATCAAAAGCCAAAGGTTTGATTTCAGAGATAGGTCTCAACAGTGACGGAACTTATCGTGTACCAGCCGAAACTGCGATGTCACTCATCGCTGCCGATCCTCAGTTAGTAAATAAAATGCGTAGCTACGCTGCCCCTGGTCCATCTGCACCTCAGCCAGTTACTGTTAAAACCGATGCACCTAAAGTAGCTGATGAAGAGACTTTAAAGCGCGGTTTAGCGGTCTACTCACGAACCTGTATTGCTTGTCACCAACCTACGGGCAAAGGACTCGCCCCCGTTTTTCCTCCTTTAGCTGAGTCGCCCATTGTGAACGGTGACGCTACACTACCTATCAAATTCATTCTTCATGGATTAATGGGACCAGTCACAGTTGCTGGTACGACCTATAACAGCATGATGCCTGCGGTTGCAGGTGTGAGCGACCAAGAGATTTCGGATGTTCTCACTTACGTACGTGCTAGTTTTGGTAACAACTCTGGCCCAGTAACGGTTGAGCAAGTCAAAGCGGTACGTGATGCCAATGCTTCACGTAACACGCCATGGACCACAGCCGAATTAGGCCTTAAATAATTTTTATAACACACGATGAGCCAGGACTATAACCGCCAATCACATTCATCCAGAGGCGACACGGGCAGCACGACTCCCGTCCGTTTGTTTTTTGCCTCCGCTTTAGGTTGGTTGATTATTTCATCGGCTCTCGGACTGATTGTAAGTCTTAAACTCCAACTGCCATCTTTCATGGGTGGTTGTGAATGGTTTACTTACGGTCGCTTATCGGTACTTCAACACAACGCTTTCACCTACGGTTGGATTGCTAACGCCATTTTCGGTGTGAACTTGTGGATCATGTCAGCGTTGGCTCGTTTCGAATTTAAAGACAGCTGGTTAGCAGTCTGTGGATGGTTGGGCTGGAATCTCGCTCTTACTTTCGGGCTCGGTGCAATTTTCCTCGGACACCTCAATGGCTACGCGCTTTTAGAAATGCCCAAGGAAGTCGCTCCCGCTTTATTTATCAGTTTCCTCTTTGCTGCTCTCTGGCCTGCAGTTGCGTTTGTTCGTCGTCCTACTGGACACGTCTTCGTATCACAATGGTACATCATCGGTGCTTCCTTCGTCTTCCCAGTGGCCTTTGGTATTACTCAATTACTCGTTCTTTGGTATCCAACATCCGGAGTACTTCAGGCGCTCATCCACAGTTGGTTCATCCAAAATATTCAATTACTCTGGATTGGATCCTCAGCAATTTCCGCGACTTATTATTTCATTTCCAAGGAGTCTGGCCGCACCATCTCAGCTTATTATTTAGCCACTGTGGGATTCTGGACCTACTTCCTCTTTGCAGGTTGGACGGCTCCTGCTTCATTACTCGGTGGACCGATTCCTGTTTGGATTCAATCCGTTGGCGTCATCACTTCACTGATGATGTTGGTTCCAATAATTATCTTGGGTATCAATTTCTTTGGAACACTTTCCTACAATCGCGGATTCGCGGGTGCATGGAATAACACGACCCTGCGTTTCGTCTTGGTTGGTATCGTGAGCTTCGCAGTTTCATCTATCTTAAATATTGTTTTCTCAACCCGCTCACTGAATGCGATTGTGCGTTTCACTGATTTCACTGTCGGACAACAACAACTCGTGAATTACGGCTTCGTATCGATGGTCATCTTCGGTGCCGCCTATTATATTCTTCCTCGTATCACTGGATCGTTCTGGCCTTCAGCGAAATTAGTTCACCTTCATTTCTGGTCTTCGGCTATCGGCGGACTCGGTTTAGCTATCCATCTTTTAATCTGTGGTTACCCTGCGGTTAATAGCGGAGTCATGAGCTATTACATTCCCGTTATCTTCTTCGTACTTTTACAATTAGTGGGACATGTGGCCTTTGCGATTAACTCTTTCGTGATGCTCTTGGCTTCTGCTCGAAACTCCAACGACAATAACCACGCTTAAATTGCACTGAACATGAAGGACTTTAATCTTATTCTGGCTGGTATTTTTTTCACCCTCGCTGCCTCTTTTGGTGGTCTGTTAATTAGTGGTGAAGTTCAATTAGGAACACTCGGTCGTGCACCGGCCGAAGAGGGTGGCGCACTTTTTCCTCCACGTGAAACCGGCTTAGCGATTCAAGGTCGCCAAGTGTATATCGAATTAGGCTGCGTTGCCTGTCATACCCAACAGGTGCGTCCAGCAGGACAGGGTAACGATATCGCTAAGGGTTATGGTCCGCGTCCTTCCGTGGCTCGTGACTACGTTCTTCAGTCTCAATTACTCTTAGGTAATCATCGCAATGGACCCGATCTCGCCAACTACGGAGCTCGCGCTAAGTCCGATGACGAAATCCATGGTCACCTTCGATCGCCTGCAGCTGGTAGCACGATGCCTGCGTACAATTTCTTATACGTCGTAGACAAAAATGGCATTACTCAGCCAACTGAGCGCGCTCAAGCCTTGGTCGCGTATTTAAAATCTCTTCGCATCGACTACAATTCGCCTGAAGCGAAATTGAAACAGTAATCCCATGTCACAACATTCTCAAAATAACGATAAGCCTAATCGCTCCTTTGGCGAACAGGGTAATCTTTCCGACAATCGCTTAGTCGAAATCCACTCGCACCTCGCTCGCGACAAGGAAGAGCCCAGCGAAGGTTTTTCTATTCTGCCTATCGTCATTGTATTTATCTTTTGCGGATTTGGTTTCTGGGCAGGTGTTTACCTGACCCGTAATTCGGGTGGATTCTCGGCCAGCTCATTCGATCTCGATGCCCCTAAGGTAGCTGCCGATAGCGGACCCAAGGCCTTTGAGCCTGATGTCGCTAAAGGTGAGAAGCTTTTCATCCAACAGTGTGCCTCTTGTCACCAAGCCACCGGTTTGGGCGTTCCTGGTGCCTTCCCGCCACTTGCTGGTTCTCCTTGGCCCGTGGGTAATGAAGAACGTATCATCAAAATCGTCCTCGCTGGCTTAGCGGGTGAAATCGAAGTGAACGGACAAAAATATGTCGGCAACATGCCCAACATCGGTGCAGGTTTAAAAGACGCTCAAGTCGCTAACATCGTTTCTTACGTTCGTTCAGCTTGGGGTAATAAAGGTGAGCCTGTTATGGACACCAAGGTGGCCGAAGTGCGCAAAGCCATTGGTGGTCGTGCTCAGTACAGTCCTAAAGAGATTCTCGATCAGCATCCTTTAGAATCTAAATAAGAACTCA
>CAIOLH010000188.1 GCA_903859115.1 uncultured Opitutia bacterium
TCTAACTTATGAAAAGATGGCCAAAATCCTTGTAGCCCTTTCCGGCGGCGTTGACAGCGCGGTCGCAGCCTTGCTCCTCAAACAGCAAGGCCACGAGGTGCATGGTGCCTATTTCCGAACGTGGATGAACGAAGAAGGCCTACCCTTCCCTGGTGAATGTCCTTGGGAAGACGATGTCCGTAATGCCCAAGCGGTGGCCGAACATCTTAAAATTCCCTTCAAGATTATCGATCTCGTTAAAGACTACCGCGATAAGGTGGTTGAATACTTGGTGGAGGGATACCGTCGCGGGCTCACTCCCAACCCCGATATTATTTGTAACAAAGAAATGAAATTTGGCGTCTTCCTGCAACGCGCACTGCAAGAAGGCTATGATGCGATTGCTACCGGACATTATGTTCGTCGACGGGTCAATGCCGACGGCACGTTTGATTTACTTGAAGGAGTCGACCCCCAAAAAGATCAGTCATACTTTTTGGCGTTACTCCAACAAAGACAAATCGCTCAAGTACTCTTCCCTATTGGAGATTTTAATAAATCAGAAATTCGTAAATTGGCCGAGGAAGCCCAACTGCCGAATGCTACGCGAAAAGACAGCCAGGGTATTTGCTTTTTAGGACAAGTTCCCGTTCAAGATTTTCTCGAAAAACACATCGCCGATCAACCTGGACCGATTGTCAGGGCCGACGGTAAAACGATTGGACAACATCGCGGATTACATCGCTACACCATCGGTCAGCGCAAAGGCATCGGACTGCCCTCGAACACGGATAACGAATACTTCGTAGTTACGAAAAAAGATTTCATAACCAATACGCTTCATGTGGCCTTTGATAAACCAGGCACGCCAGATTTATACACCAACGAAGCCAAGGCCAATAACTTCAGCTGGATTAACAAGCCAGTGACAAGCGAACAGGATATTGAAGTTCGTGTGCGGTATCGCGATGCATCCACCTGGGCTAAGTTTAAACCCGAAGCGGATGGCAGCGTAACATTGAGATTCAAGGAAACACAAAGAGGATTGGCTCCCGGACAGGTAGTAGCGATTTACCGCGATCATGTTTTATTGGGCGGTGGAATTTTTAGTTAAGTGAGGGGATGACTTGACCTTCCGCCCTAGTCATTGAAGCGTTGGGCATGGCTCAAGGTAATGTAGTTAATCAAATGTTTTCAGGCATTGCCTCGCGGTATGACTTGGCCAATCGCGTCTTAAGTTTTGGACTCTGTGTGCTTTGGCGAAATCGACTCATTGCCAGCGTCGCCAAACTCAATCCCAAAGAAGTCGTCGACCTAGCCACGGGCAGTGGTGACGTGGCCATGGCCATGAGTCAGTCCCTCCCCACTACAACCAAGATAACCGGATATGATTTTTGTGAGCCGATGCTCGATATTGCCCGTCATCGCGCGGCCCAGGAAAAAAAATCCGTCGAATTTCTTACGGGCGATTGCATGAAGTTACCCATTGCCGACGCCAGCTGTGAAGCGGTGACCATCGCTTACGGGGTAAGAAATTTTGAGAATCGCGAACAGGGTTTAAAAGAGCTGGCACGCATCACTCAGCATCACGGAACCGTTTTTATTTTAGAATTTTCTCAACCCTCCAAACTCTTTTGGCCATTACACTTTATCCACGTAAGAATCATTTCACCGATTTTGGCAGGTATTCTTACGGGGGATTTTGGCGCATATCGTTACCTCGGTTCCAGCATCGCCGATTTTCCTAATGCCGATGGCCTGGTCGTTGAACTTAAAAAGGCCGGGTTTAGCGAAGTGAGCTATGAACTGTTTTTGTGCGGTACCGTTGCACTTCATAGGGCTAAAAAGTGATTTTTCAAAAATTCCTTGCCTTAGACCCTGTAGTCAGTTCTTTTAACCCTTCACTGGGCTCGTGGTGAAATGGATATCATTTCTGACTACGGATCAGACGTTTGGGGTTCGAATCCCTACGGGCCCA
>CAIOLH010000189.1 GCA_903859115.1 uncultured Opitutia bacterium
CATGGACTTCCAACAAAAGTTGGACGCGGCCTTACGTCAGTCAGGATTCTAAGCGCGCGATTTTAAAATCGCTTCGGCGATAGTAAAATCACTCGGGCGAGTAAGTTTAATATTCACATCTGTATTTTCTACTAAAGATATTTCTTGTCCGATGGTAGCCACGGCGGAACTGTCATCCGTAACTTTTTCGCCCGTCGCCTTTACTTTGCGATAGGCTTTGAGGATGACGGAGGTGCGGAATACTTGGGGCGTTTCCGCGGTCCAGACGAGTGAACGATCGGGTGACATCTCCACGGCATTACCGCTCTTTTGAGCAATCTTAATGGTATCAGCAGCTCTTCCCGCGAGAATGGCCGCCCCGGATTTAAGAGCTTGGGCTCGGACTAAATTAATGGAGGCGGGTGTGATGAGTGGACGAGCACCGTCGTGGATATGTACTAAGCCTTGGTGATCTGCACAGGTTTCGAGTGCGGCGAGGACGGATTCTTGGCGACTCTCACCACCGAGAACATATTCAACTTTCCAATTTGGAAAATTGAAGGTCGCAAACGCTGTTTGGATTTTCTGTAATTGTTCAGGGTCGCGATAGGTGATGACCACTTTCTCAATTTTCCCGGTAGCGTAAAAGGCGTTTAAGGAATAAAAAAAGACTGGTTTATCGAGGAGCGTTGCGGTGATTTTATCGTCCACGACTTTCTGCATCCGTCGGGCAAAGCCTGCGGCGAGCAATACAAGTATGTCACCAGGTTTACTCATTGGGTCTCTCCGATTTCTAGGCAAATTTTAATCGTTTCAGCAACAGGATCCGCAGCTTTTAAAATGGGGCGACCGACGACGATGAAGCTCGCACCCGCTTCCGATGCTTGAATGGGCGTCATCACACGATTTTGGTCATCGGCTTTGCCATCAGGATAGCGAATGCCCGGTGTGACTAAAACAGGCTTAGGTCCTAATTCTTTTCTGAGCAGTGGTAATTCTAATGGAGAACAGACGCATCCATGAACGCCTGATTGCACAGCCATTTTCGCGAGGAGTTTGACTTGTTCTTCAGGACTCGACTTTACGCCCACCGCCGTGAGTTGGGCTTGATCCATCGAGGTCAGCACCGTGACGGCGAGCAATTGGCAGTCTGGAATGTTCTGTTTCGCAGCTTCGACGGCACGAGCGAGCATTTCGGGTCCGCCACTGGCATGAAGAGTCAGTAAAGAGCAGGGGCGACCTTTGAGACTTTTAATGGCCGAACTGACGGTGTTAGGAATGTCGTGTAATTTTAAATCGAGAAAGACTTTAAATCCTAAGGCGTGAAATTCATCGACGATGGTCGGTCCGTATTTAACAAAAAGCTGAAGACCTAATTTCACCCAAGAAACTTTTCCGATTAACGGACGAACCAACGACAGTGCCTCTTCTTTGCTCTCAACATCTAGAGCGATAATTAGACGGCAGGGATTTCCCATAACTCAGATTTAGGTCTTAAAAGCCTAATCTGCGAGAGTTAAATTATACCTTTAATTTAAATTTAATAACGACCTTAAGAACTTCGCAGGATTTTGAAATTTGCACCCCGGGTTGATGGGCATCCGATGGATAGAAAATAGTAAACTGCGAAGGGTAGAGATGCAGCAGTGATGAGGGCGTGGTCGGAGCCACAAACTTTGCGACGTCTTTTTCTACCGAATAAGGCTCAAGGGTTTGTAGTAAAGCGACGTCGTGATGTCCGCAGTATTCCTCGCCCGCAAAGATTACCTGAATATCGCCAAATACTTGGTGCGCTTCCCACTTTTTTTCTGCTGTGGGTTTGGTCTGATAACGCTGTACACCCGCTACACAATCCGGTCCGACAATTTCATATTTTCCATCGGGTGTGTTTGGGTTAAAAGATTTAAGCCACTGAAATGCCTGCGGAAAATAGGGATGTAGTTTTTCAATTCCTTCAGAGTGAATGAGTAGGTCTTGAATCATATTAGGAAACCTCGTCTTCGCTTTGAGTAACATCATCCATCGGCATTTCAACCGATTGCTGGGCGCCGAGTAGCGTGAGCAGGACAGCGATTCGTTTTTGCGGAGTGGCGAGTTTTAAAACTTCGCCTTCTGAGCCAGCGAAGATTCCGCGAATCACTTTAATTTTCGCTCCTACTTTTAATTCCTCGTCTAACATCGATAAAATACCCTCTGGGCCCAGTGCTTTTAATTCCTCAATTACTTTATTTTCAACATCGACTGCCTTACCGCCCTTACTCACTAAATGAAGCACGCCACGAGTGCTTTTGACGGTACCTTGTGAGTCTTCGGGATTAAATTTAACAAAAATATAACCCGGGAAAAGTGGCTCGATGACTTCCTTGTTTTTTTCGTGCCCCCGACGGGTCCGACGAATGCGGGGAAAGAAAATTTCAATTTCTCCCACCGCTTTTAAATTACGTACTGCTACTGCCTCTTGTCGAGGCTTGGATTTTAAACAGAACCAAAAATTTTCAGGTGATTCACTCATGCGGCCTGTGCTTCATCGCGTGCGGGAAGCCAGCCGATAGCGATGATGATGAGTTGAGAAATGGCAAAAGCAGAGAGCCAGAAGAACCCTGATTCGGTGAATCCGTAGCTATGTAATCCAACACCTAGTAGATTGGTACCAAACCACGACCAGCTGGTAACGATATTTCCGAAGACGAGCATTTGCATGAGTCCCTCGCGTTTAACCAATCCGCCCCAGCGAGCGTGTAAGCAAATAGCACACCAAAGAACGATGAGTACCGCGCCATTTTCTTTAGGATCCCAGCCCCAGAATCTGCCCCAGCTTTGATCAGCCCAGATTCCGCCAAGCATCGTACCTACGAAACTTGCGAGGGTGGCAAAAGCGAGAATAC
>CAIOLH010000190.1 GCA_903859115.1 uncultured Opitutia bacterium
ACAGGGAAGCGAGTTCGGGTGAACTTAGATTTCCGGTCGCCATCAAAATTTTCTGATTTTCCATATCATGCGAATCCATCATCTTTTTACCCAAAGAAAGTCCATCGGCCTGAGTAGAAGTAATATCTGGCTCTAAATGCAAAGCACGTACGGCTTTTTCCGTAGCGGGTCCGACACAGGCAATTTTTACTCCACCGATAGAACGGATGTCAGCAAAGCGTTCGAAGAAACGATTGAAGAAACCACGCACGCCGTTGGGACTCGTGAAAACTAGCCAATCATATTCACCTATGCCATCTAAGACTTCAGTGAGGATCATCGCATCAGGCTCGAAGGATATTTCAATTAACGGAAGTTCGGCCACGGATGCGCCTGACTCCATGAGCAACTCTTTCCAGTCAGCCCCGCGTCCTTCTGGGCGTGTTAGAACGATATGACGATCTCTTAAAGGGAGTTTGGACATGATTAACGGTTCAGTAATTGTGATAAAATTAAATCTGCTTGTGATGATGCCATCGTCAAATCGCTAACCACAAATGGATAAGCGCGATAGCCGAAATCAGCTCTAAAGAGGTAAATTTTATCGGCATGGTGATGGCAGGCAAAGGCAGTATGACAACCTTCGCCAAGTTTGCTGAGAAAGAGTCGTTCAATCGCCACAGAGAAACTTGTGGAAGCGCAACCCACGACTTGGTAGCGTGCAGCATCGGTGATGCGACATTGAATGGCCACTGCACCTTGTCCGGCCGCTGGTACCATTTTCGTAATGTCCACTGGCTCAAAAGTTAAGCCGTCCCAATTTTCTATACCGAGACGGCTGAGTCCGGCAGCAGCTAAATAAGTAGCCTCCGCTTCACCTTGAACGATTTTCTTAAGTCGCGTATCTACATTGCCTCGTAGTTCAGTCCAGGTGGCGTGTGGAAAAATATGAGCGCCTTGGGCGCGACGGCGTGGGCTACCCGTCGCAATTTTTTGCGGTGACTGAATCTGTGTTTGGCGAACGAGAACGTCCCGTGGATCGCGGCGGGGCAGGCATGATGCGATGGTTAATCCCGCAGGCATCTCGGTGGGCAAATCCTTGGCGCTGTGGATTGCGACATCGGCTTCGCCGCGTTGTAGGGCCTGTTCTAGTTCAGCTGTGAAAAGTCCTTTGCCACCTTGTTTTTCTAATGACCAGGCCGCTTGGCGATCACCGGTAGTGGTGAGAATTTTAATTTCTGTTTTTACCTGCAGGGATTTTTCTAAATGTTGTGCCGCATCCTTGGCTTGTTGTAGGGCCAGTGGACTACCTCGAGTGACAATGATAAGCGGCGAGGACATTCTTGATTAAGCTGTTTTAGTTAATGTCATTACAATCCAACTGAGAGGCACAAGTAAATTGGATGCTATTAAAATAATGCTCGTTACTCGGAAAAAATCCCAGCCGCGTCCATAAAGTGCAATGTAAGCACAGATAGCACCTGCGAGTGCGGTGGGAATACCAATCCAAGTGCCGACAATTAAATCGCGACCGAAGGGGTCACTTTCGATTCCCAGATAAACACGACCGCCTTTGTAGGTCATCATAGCGGATGAGATTAAAGCGACCGCAGCCATGAAGATGGCGAAAGATTGGATGAGGCGATGGCCAGGAATTTCTTCGTCGGTTTGTTTGTCCACGCAACTATCCAAGCCCCTCCGGTTGAGACTTCCAAGTTTCAACTTCAATTACCGACGATTTTAGGGGCTTAAACGTCTTTACTTCCCTAATTAATGGCCCAGGCCTTCTTGTTCCTTAATGTATTCTTGCTTCAGTCCCAGTGCTTCGGGGGCATGTAGAACAAGCATTTTCATGCGAATGTCGCCGGGAATCTGACGTGCGGTTAATTTCGATACCACAATCATGAGCGTGATTGAAAGAGGCACGGCCCAGATTGCGGGTTGTTCGCAGAGAATACGGGCGAGTGGATGGGCGATCCAATAATCGGCAATCGATTTAGAAATTAAATGATCGGCCCAATAAGCTGCACGTTCCGCTTCGGGTAATTTCTTTGCGGCTGCATTGGCGACATCTGAAATTGAAGTCAGCGAAATCGCAACGAGTGCAGAGAGGCCACCGACTAACATTCCAGTAGCCGCGCCTTTCATCGTCATACCGCGCCACCATACACTCATGAACAAAAGTGGGAAGTAACTGGCGGCAGCGATGGCGAACGCTTGCCCAACCATGAAATTAATTTCGAGAGCTTCGACTTGTGTGCCCAGTCCGATTGCTACGGCACCGATAATAACAGCCGCCCACTTAAAAGCGGTGAGGCGTTGCTCTGGTGTGGAGTCGGGCTTCAGCATTCGACCGTAAACATCGTGCGCTAGTGCACTCGTCATCGACACGAGTAGTCCGGAGAAAGTAGACATGAACGCTGCGAAGGCACCAGCACAGGTGATGCCTGAAAGAATCGATCCGAGAAGTGGATGATTTTTTCCAGCGAGCAGCGTAGGTAATTCGAGCACTACTTTGTCTGTACCTTTAGCACCGACAGCGTCGTAAAGTTCAGGCGTCAGTGAACGTCCAATCACTCCGTAAACAGGAGGGAAAACGTAGAAAACACCGATCAGAATCATGACCCACATGGTGGTACGTTTTGCCGCAACGCCATCGGGGTTAGTATAGAAACGAACTAAGATGTGAGGCAGACCCGCTGTTCCACAAACGAGTGCAATGATTAATGAGTAAGTGTAGAGAAGTGAATAAGGTTTCTTGTTCGCTTCGATGGTGGCTTTCGCTTCAGGGGTCGGAGCCGCCGCAATGGATGCATCAACGGCCTTCG
>CAIOLH010000191.1 GCA_903859115.1 uncultured Opitutia bacterium
ACGTACGCCTCCTTCAACATAAGGGTGTACCCCTTTTTCGAAAGCATCACACTTGAATCCGATGTCCGACTCTGACCGCCATCCATTTCTCGCCGGTTTAAGCAAGCACCGCGGTGCCCAGCCCACCTGCCTCATTATTTTCGGCGCCTCAGGCGACCTCGCTTCGCGCAAATTACTCCCCGCCCTGTACAACCTCGCGGTCGATAGTCTGCTGCCTTCAGATTTTTATTTAATCGGCTTTGGTCGTAAGCCTATTCCCGACGCCGACTTCCAAACTTCATCCGCCACCGACATTTCCAAGTTCTCCCGTCGAGAATATCGCGCCGACATTTGGAAGCGCGTCAGCGACCAAACTTTTTATCAAGCCGGTGGTTATGATGAGCCCGCCGCTTACGAGAGTTTAAAACAGAAAATCGCCGTCGCTGAAAAATCCGCCGGTCGTCCTCTGCAATTAGTATTCTACGTTTCAACTCCTCCTACGGTCTTTGAATCGATTTTAGAAAATTTAGGAAAATCGGGTTTAGCAGCCCGTGGTCAAGGCACCGCCCTCGAGAGTAAAGTGATTATCGAAAAGCCATTCGGTCGAGATTTGGAATCTGCCGTCCAACTCAACAAAGTAGCCGCTAGTAATTTCCTCGAGCCTCAGATTTATCGAATCGACCACTATTTAGGCAAAGAAACGGTACAGGATTTACTGGTGCAACGCTTTGCAAATCCTATTTTTGAACCTCTCTGGAACAATAAACACGTCGACCACGTACAAATTACAGTGTCCGAAGAATTAGGCGTGGGTTCACGTGGTGGTTACTATGATCACAGTGGTGCAACGCGTGATATGTTACAAAATCACACGATGCAGTTACTCGCATTAACGGCGATGGATCAGCCGGCTTCTCTTTCCGCTGAGCACATTCGTGATGAAAAAGTAAAATTACTGAAATCTGTTCAGCCTTTGCGTCTCGGACCCAATGGTGATGCCGTGCGCGCTCAATACACCGCGGGATTGTCGGGTGGTGAAAACGTCATCGGATATCACCAAGAAAAAGATATTCCTAATCATTCCTCGACCGAGACTTTTTGTGCATTGCGTCTGACGATTGATAATGCGCGTTGGGCGGGTGTTCCGTTTTACATGCGTTCGGGTAAGCGCTTGGCCCGACGAGTTTCCGAAATTGCCGTACAATTTAAACAGCCTGTAACTGGCTTGTTTGCTGGTGATTCACGCTACGACATCGCCCCTAATCGCTTGGTGATTCAGATTCAACCGGATGAAGGTGTGACGTTAGTGATGAATTCAAAAGTGCCTGGTTTAGAGCCACGCACGCAGCCAGTGCGCTTGAGTTTCCGTTACGCGACTACCTTTGGTTCGAATACACCTGAGGCTTATGAGCGTTTGATTCTCGATGCGATTGTCGGTGATCGTACTTTATTTATCCGTGGTGATGAAACCGAAGCTTCGTGGCGTCTGTTTACACCTCTCCTGAAAAGTTGGGAGCAGTTAGGTAAATCAGGTGTGGAGACTTATGCTGCGGGATCTTGGGGTCCATCGGGTGCTGATGATTTATTATCAGCCCAGGGACACAGCTGGCGTAACGCCGGACGATAATCCATGGCACATCCTATTTTAGATAATCTGTCAGGCTTCCCCCTAAAAGTATCGGAAGCACTCCACGCACTTGATAAGGCGTGGGCGGATGAGGGTGAAGAAGCATCGCGTGCGTCGCAGATGAATTTAATTTTAATGTTCGGTGCGCGTGTAACACCCGCTGATGCTCAAGCGCGATTCGATGAAGCGGTTTTATTTGCACAGCGTTATCCCTGTCGCGTCATTGTTTTAGCGGCTCGTCCAAAGGCCGAAGCTGCTGCACCTCTAGAAGCCAAAGTGAATGTGGTTTGTTTCTTTGATCCTAACCGTCGCGGTAAGCGTTGTTGCGAAGCCTTAATGTTAGCCCACGGTGAGCCGACCAGTGAACTCGAGTCACTCGTCTCTACTTGGCTCGAAGGCGATTTACCCGTGAATCTTTGGGCTCATGGAGTGACTGATGAAGAGATGGAGCCATGGTTAGTTTGGACGAAGCGCTGCCGCCGCATTGTCGCCGATCGTACCATTACCGGTAATGATTTTTTCTCACTGCCATTTCCCAAAGCATCAGCCGTTCGCGATTTATCCGTCGCGCGTTGTTTGCCTGTGCGTCAGGCAATCGGACAATTTTTAGCAGCGCATAAACCTGAAGTCTTAGTGAAAGGTTTAAAAACGGTTACCATGAATCACACGCCGTCGATGCGTGGTGAGGCGATGGGTTTACTAAATTGGATGCGTGATTGCTTGGTGGAATGTGCCAAGGTCTCCAAGTTACCCTTGCAGGCTGAATTTAAATTATCCGAAGAGGCTCCAGCGGGAGATAATCTAGATGCCGAATGGGTTTTTGAGGATGGCAGTCGATTCTCTTGGGAGCACGCCGATCAAGGTA
>CAIOLH010000192.1 GCA_903859115.1 uncultured Opitutia bacterium
ATCTGGTTTGGTCAGTGAAGCCGGAATGGAATCCCATGGGAGGGGATGGTCTAAATCGGATTCAGCGACGGGTAGAACGGAGAATACTGAAGGTACAATAATATCAGCAGGGACACCTTTAAGCTGAATCGACGAGCCGCTGGGTGCGTACCATTTTTGGATGGTCACTTTAATGGCGGACTTGATATCTAGCTCCTTAAATACGCGATTCAGTTCAATGATACTCTGAACGGATCCTTTGCCGTGTGTGGTTGTATCGCCCACCACGAGAGCGCGGCGGTGATCTTTCATCGCACCTGCAAAAATTTCGGAGGCGGAAGCGGAAAGTTTTGAAGTGAGAACAATGAGCGGCCCATCCCAAGCAACATTGGCATTCTCGTCGCGATAATTATCAATACGTCCTTGGCTGTCGCGGACTTGGAGAATGGAGCCAGTGGGAATAAATAATCCTGAAAGGTCTACGGCTTCGTTTAAAAGTCCGCCGCCATTTTTACGTAAGTCTAAGATGAGCGCGCGCACGCCCATGGCTTTGAGTTTAATGATCAGTTGCTCGACGTCTTTGGTTGGGCTGGAGCCTGAACCATCAGGATTTTTTCCGTAGAAGGCAGGTAATTCAATCACTCCGAGATTACCGTTCTGACCTTCGAAGCAACGTGCAGAGGCCATTTGATTCACTAACTTAATTTGATCGCGAAGGAGGCTAATGGTTTTTCGACCACTACCATCGCCCGATTCTACTAAAAGTTTAACCACGGTATTCTGTTTTCCGCGGATTCGATTAATGGTTTTCTGTAGGCGTAGTCCTACGATATCATCCATCTCGCCGTCTTTACCTTGTCCGACGGCAATAATTTTATCCCCTGACTTAGCTTTACCAGAAAGGAAGAGAGGGCCGCCGGGCAAGATTTCTTTAATCGTACAATAGCCGTCTTCGTCGGCAAGCGTAGCGCCGATTCCGCAGAGCGAATTACGCATGCCGATTTCAAATTCTTCGAGCGATTGCTGAGAAAAGAAAATGGAGTGAGGATCGTATTGTGTAGAATAAGAATTGAGAAACAGCTCTTCAACTTCTTGGGGGTCGAAACTCAAGTAGACTTTAATTTTTTCGTAACGCTTTTTCAAACGAACTACAGCCTCTTTGATTTTTTCGGGAGTGACTTCGGGCGCTTTGGTTTCGTGAGTGGGCTTTTGTTTAGGCTCATTGCGGTTGTTATTTGATGTACGATCATCGCCTAATAATTCACTCAGAATATCTAATCTTAAACGACGACTCCATAAATCGTCTGCTTCTCTGCTGTCGCCTGGCCAGTTGCCTTTTTTCCGGTCGGTAGGAAAGAAGCCCGATTGGGTTAAGTCGATTTTCTGGTTTAAAGATGCGATGGAACTCGCCGTACGTTCTTCCACGTGTTTGCGAAATGCCTGATAAATTTCAAAGGCGGGGGTGAGATTTCCGCGGGTTAAGTATAAATCTAAACTGCGACCGTAACGGCTGACAAATTCATCTACTTCCGCTTGAGTGAAGTACATTTTAGCAGGGTCCAGATTTTCGCAGTAGGTAATAATGACTTCCTTGGTATCTACTTCAGGCATCTGTTTTTTGCTGATGTGTAGGCGCTCTAATAAGGCGACAGTGGCACGCGTTTCATTTTGCATTAACTCCGTCGTCGTGAATTTTTCCGTTTCGCCGTAACTTAACTGAAAGGCGAAAACAAAAAGTAGAAAGCTGCGAAGGTACATAGAAATTTTATTTCAGTTGATCGCTGAGTTCGCTGAGTCTGCGTTTTTCGGACTCCGTGAGCGAGCCGAAACCCTTAACGGAAATTTTATCGAGCAGGGCGTCTAATTCTGCACGGACTTGGCTATTTTTTAGGCCATTTTTTGCCTGAATAGACGTGGAACTATCATCATCGAAAGGGTTGCCCATTGAATGTATAGCGCCACTGCCTGACCGATTTGTTTGATTTTTATATTTCCACATTAGCCAACCAAACAAGAAGCCACCGAGGTGAGCGGAGTGTGCAAGGCTCGTGCCCATCGCCCAGTCGAGCACAGGCCTCCAATGGGTCCATGCATGGCGCCCTGGTAATTCGGAAAAGCCCCAACCGAGAACCGTTATGGCCAAGAGAATAATTAAGAGCCAACGGGCTTTTATATTAACCGGAATAAAAAAGAAAAGTAACAGGGTGATAACTTGTTCCAGTCGATCCATCAGCGCGACAACCATGAGTGCATAGACGCCTCCCGATATTCCGATTAAGAAATGATTTTCTAAACGCGTTCCGCTCACGCCTGTCAGCCACCAGCAAAGTGCACCGAGGATAATGCCGCCGCTCAGTGTTTGGTAGAATACTTTTTCACCATAATAATCTTCGACGGATTTACCCAACCACCAAAGCCCTAATGCGTTGCCGAGAAGATGCCAAAATCCATAATGAATAAAAGCGTAGGTGAACCACTGCCAAGGTGCCGAATTAATTTCAGGCAGAATGGCCCAGGAGGTTAAGTCGGTGTGGGTGGAGTCTTGTACTAGCCCAACCAGATAGAAGCCTACAATAAGGCACAAAACGATGACAGAACCCGATATCCCTGAGCGAAAGGGAATCGTGTTTTGCATATAGGCTCGATCGCCGACGCCCATGAATCTGTAGCTTAGAGTTTTTTAACTATCGCATCCGCTAAACCATATTCAATGGCTTCTTCGGCGGTCATGTAAAAATCCCGATCGGTATCTTTAACTACTTTTTCAAGTTTTTGTCCCGAGGCCTTAGCCAGAATTTCATTCAGCTCAGCGCGCAGGCGTTCCATCTCGAGTGCTTGAATATGAATATCCACGGCTGGAGCTTGAATGCGACCCATGATGAGCGGCTGGTGAATCATCACGCGGGCGTGAGGGAAGACGAGGCGGCCACCTTTTTGTTTAGGCGCTTGGAGTAAAATCGATCCCATCGAAGCAGCCATACCGGTGACGACTACTTTAACTGGTGAGGTGATTAAGCGGATGGTGTCGTAGACGGCCATGCCTGCGGTGATCGAACCACCGGGAGTGTTGATATAAAAAGTAATCTCTTTTCCTGGATCGGAAGTTTCGAGGTAGAGGAGTTTTTCTACGATGTCTTTAGCGGAGGCGTCATCTACGGCGCCCCAGAGAAAAAGTTTACGCTGCTCGAGGAATTTTTTCTGGATGAGCATTGCGCTCGGTGAGGCTTCTTTAGGAGCCTCAGGGGTTTTCTCTTCGTCTTCGTCGTCGTTAGCCATGTGACCCTTAAACTTGAGTAAAAGACGGGCGGTGGCAAGCATCGCTCGGCTAATTTATTAAAATTGTGAACGACCCATCCTTGCACCTATTTATAAGAAAGCTTAATTTCCATTCGTGTTAGCAATTAATATACAAGATTTGCATTACCAAATTGGTTCACACCCGATTTTAAATGGAGTTAATCTCCAAGTTGAGTCGGGTTCCTTGTATTGCCTCGTGGGTCCCTCGGGTAGCGGTAAAACGACCTTATTAAAAATATTAGCTGGATTGATCGAAGGTCATACGGGATCCATAAAACTAGAGGGTAAAAATTTAAATGAGAAAACTGCCACGGCCCGTGCGACCGCCATGGTTTTTCAAAACTACGCGCTCTTTCCTCATTTAACCGTGTGGGAAAATGTAGCTCTGGATTTAAGTGATTCAGGTCTGTCTCCGATTGAAGTTAAAGAACGTGCCTACCACGCATTACATTCGGTGGATGCTAAATCATGGGCCTTGCGTCGTCCCTCCGAACTTTCAGGCGGTCAGCAACAACGGATCGCCCTCGCGCGTGCGCTCATGTCTAACCCCAAG
>CAIOLH010000193.1 GCA_903859115.1 uncultured Opitutia bacterium
GGGCCGACTTCCGATGATCAGACTCGTGCCTCCATTGCTAAAGTTTTAGGCCTGAAATTACAACGTGTGGAATCCGCCGTAAAAAATCTCGAAACGTTATTCACCAAAATTGGACGAAAAGTTTCTCCCGCTGATTTAAGTCAGTGCACTGTTTTAGAAGGCGGAGAGAGTTTATCCAATCCCCATGGCACTGCTCCAGGGATTTTTTATTGTGATGGTCGGACAACTTTAGCGATGCTACCTGGTCCGATTTTAGAACTTCATCCGATGTACGAGAATGAAGTGATTCCTCGACTTTGCTCCATCGGTTGCGCCTCGGATGGTGAAGCCTATGTCCAAGTACGCACTTTTGGAATTGGGGCCGTGCCTTTAGAGCAAATTGTCCGTCCTTTAATTATTGAAGGCATGGCTCTCACCTTCGGCACTCATACTGGAATTGTTGATGCTCGTATCACTTCTGGCACGAGCGGAGCTTGTTCGAAGAAACTTTGTGAAGTGGCTAAATCTATTCGTGATGCGGTGGGCGATGACTTTGTCTGCACTGGCCACTCTTGTTTAGCTACGATTGTGGTCGAACAGTTGCGTAGTATGGAAAAAACCATCGCGTTGGCTGAATCATGCACGGGTGGATTATTAGCCGATTCTTTTACCGATATCCCTGGTGCTTCTAAAGTTTTTGCCGGTTCAGCGGTGTGCTACAGCAATGATGCCAAAATAAATATTTTAGGAATTTCAGAATGTTTGATTGCTCAGCATGGTGCCGTTTCGGCCGAGTGCGCTGAAGCGATGGCGGTGGCTGCGACCGAAAAATTCGGTACCGATTACGCTTTGTCTGTCACTGGTTTTGCCGGACCCGGCGGTGGTACTGATGAAAATCCCGTAGGCACCGTTTTTATTGGCTATGCGACCCCCACGGGAGTTTGGTCCAAAAAAGTTTTCATGCACGGTGATCGCGCTCAAGTTAAACTTCGCGCCGTAAATACGGCACTCGATTGGATGCGTCGTCACATCACTAAATACGGTATCGAAGACTGCATTCGCGGGTCCTAATATCTCCATCAATAGAAATGCTGTTGCCACTCGGGCGTGACCAGTGAAATTAAGGGCGTGCCCGAGTTTCTTGCAGTCATCGCTGGTAAGGACGAATTCCTCGTCGAGGAAGACGCCGTTAAATTTTATCGTGCCGCTGTCAAAAAAGCTGGAGCGGATGCTGATTCACAGGTCATTTCTGCACAAATTACACGGGTAGAAGATGCCATACAAATCGAGCGCGAGTTCACTGAGGCGGTCTCCACGATGTCGATGTTTGGTGGGAAAAAAGTCATATGGCTCCGCAATCTAAATTGGATGGCCGGTACGAAGCAGTCAGAGTCAGCCGACGTTAAAGAATCCTTAACACACATGCTCGAGCTTGTCGCCAAAAGCAACGACATGGTTTCGATTATTATTTCGGCTTCACCCTTGGACGGTCGTCGTAAAGATCTTCAGGTTTTAAAACCAGTCGCTAACGAATTCATTGTTCACACCTTCGCTGCGCCCAAACCTTGGGAAAGTCAGGGCGAACAAACGGTGATGCAGTTGGCTAAAGTAACGGAGAAATTTAAAAGTTTAGGGGTCAAGTTTGAGCCTGACGTCCCAGAAGTTTTGGTGGGTCGAGTGGGTGAGTCTACACGCATGGTTTTAATGGAAGCCGAAAAACTTGCCATCTACGTTGGGCCCGGTGGAACCGTGAAAGCTCGTGATGTACTTTTTATTGTTCCACCTTTTGGTGAAGGAGAATTTTTTGAACCCATCGAAGCCTTCGCGGCTCGTGACTTAAATTGGGCTTTGGAATCTTTAGATCGTTATTTTTTCAACGAAAGTTCATGTCGTCCATTAATCATCGCCTTGCAGAATAGAATTCGTTTACTCATCCAAGTTCGCTCCTTGGCTGACTCGGGTGATGTTAAGCTTACTGCGTCGGGTATTCAGAAGGGACAATTTGAAGTCGCTGTGGGTCGACATAGTGCAACTTTTGGTTCTGCTACAAAATCTTCGGCCAATGTTTTTTCACAAAATTCTTGGTATTTAACCACTCAAGTAGCTCCCGCGGCATTCCACTATACCTTGAGTGAATTGATTGATTTACAGTTAGCCTGCACGGAATGCTTCGATATTTCTAACTCGGGAGGGGATGATGAGGTCGCCCTGCGCGCCCTATTCCTGAGAGCGCTTGCCGTTCGTCGGTAAAAATGATACGACTCGTTTAAAAATGGATACCGACTTCGTTCCAAATGTTCTTGCCGATCGCTACGCATCCGCAGCGATGAAGTCTATTTGGTCCACTCGCGGTAGAATTATTTTAGAACGCGAGTATTGGATTGCCGTGATGAAAGCTCAAAAAGAATTGGGCTTAGAGATTCCTGCTCAGGCGATTGCGGCATACGAAAAAGTAAAAGACCAAGTTGATTTAAATTCGATTCGTCAGCGTGAGGAAACCACCCGTCACGACGTGAAAGCTCGCATCGATGAATTTTGTGCCCTCGCTGGATTTGAACACGTGCACAAAGGCCTCACGAGTCGCGACTTAACCGAGTCGGTCGAACAACTCCAAGTTTATCGCTCCCTTCAATTAATCCGTGCTAAAGCCGTTGCTGCAGTCGTGGCATTAGCCCGTCGTGCAGAAGCCGATCGCGCTCTATTAATTTCAGCTCGCACTCACAATGTCGCCGCTCAGCCAACCACCGTCGGCAAAAGATGGGCGATGTTTGGCGAGGAATTTTTAAGAGGCCTTAATCAAATTGATGGTGAGATTAATCAATTTGCTGCACGCGGACTCAAGGGCGCCGTGGGCACACAGTTGGATCAATTAACACTGTTTTCAGGTGATAAACAAAAAGTAGCCCAATTAGAAAAGCAGGTTTTAGTGCACTTGGGTATACCGCATGTTTTAGGGGCGGTTGGACAAGTCTATCCACGTTCGATGGATCTCGAAGTGATATCATCATTATTATCTTTGGCCTCCGGCCCTTCGTCCTTTGCTAAAACACTGCGTTTAATGTCCGGTCATGAATTAGCGAGTGAAGGATTTTTACCTGGTCAGGTCGGTTCCTCTGCAATGCCACACAAAATGAATGCCCGCACTTGTGAGCGCATTAATGGATTTCATGTGATCCTTCGTGGTTACTTGGCGATGGCTGCATCATTGTCGGGCGAGCAATGGAATGAGGGCGACGTTTCTTGTTCAGTCGTCCGTCGTGTTATGCTTCCCGATAGTTTCCTCGCAATCGACGGATTGCTCGAAGCCTTTTTAACTGTGTTGGCTCAGATGGAAGTTAATCAGTCGGTCGTGGAACGTGAATCGAAACATTATTTACCGTTCTTAATGACGACCACTTTCTTAATGGAAGCCGTCAAAGCGGGTGCGGGTCGCGAGCAAGCCCACGAAGCGATTAAGGAGCATGCTATCGCTGTAGCTAAAGATTTACGTTCCGGTAAGATTGATAAAAATAATTTAGTGGAACGCCTGGCCGATGATCAGCGTTTGCGGTTAACTCGATCTGCCTTGGATAAAGCGATGGCTCAAGTGGGCGAGTTGACGGGCATGGCCCAGGCCCAGGTCGATGCCTTTTCGCAGTCGGCACAGGCTTGGCTTAAAAAAGTCCCCGAGGCGGGCCAAATTAAGCCTGGGCGGATTCTTTAGTATCAATAAGTCCTAAAGAAAAGGGTGGGGTTGGTTTTCCGTATTGCCAATAGGCGAGGGGCTAACCAGAACCCCATTTTAAACCTCTGCACAATACCATGTCCTCCTTATCTGGAAATCTTCTCGTCGCACAAAGCGGCGGACCCACGCCGGTGATTAACGCCAGCCTCGCTGGTGTGATTGCTGAAGCCCTCAATCATGAAGACGAAATTGTCGATATCTTGGGTGGCTTGAACGGTATTCAAGGTGTCTTACACGAACAGTTGATCGACCTCGCGAGCGAAACTCAGCAAACTTTACGCAACCTCGAGCACACTCCTGGTGCCGCTCTCGGTACCTGCCGCTATAAAGTTAAGAAAGCGGAAGACTTCGATCGCATCCTCCAAGTTTTTGAAGCGCATAATATTCGTTACTTCCACTACATCGGTGGCAACGACTCTCAAGACACTGCTGCAAAAATCGATGCCCTAGCGAAAGAGCGTGGTTATGAACTGCGCGTCATCGGCGTACCAAAGACGATCGATAACGATTTACCATTAACTGATCACTGTCCCGGATATGGTTCCGTAGCTAAGCACATCGCTTTAACCGTTCGCGAAATGTCCTTGGACAACGCGGCGATGGGGCAGAACGATTTCGTATCGATTTTAGAGGTCATGGGCCGCAATGCAGGCTGGTTAGCTGCTTCTTCAGTTTTAGCTCAACGTCGCGAAAAGAGTGACGACAACGGCAAGAATGCCTCCAAGAACACTCATTACGGATGCACCGCTCCTCACATCGTTTTACTTCCTGAAGTTCCTTTCAACGCCGACAATTTCGTTCAACGCGTTCAAGAAGTTCTCAAACACAACGCACATTGTTTCGTGGTCGTATCCGAAGGTGTTCAAGACGAAGCCGGAAATTATTTAGGTGCAGATACATCCAGCACCGATGCTTTCGGTCACGCTGTTCTCGGTGGCGCTGGTGAATATTTACGCACTCTCGTTGAAGGTCGCTTCGACGGCGTTAAGGCTCGTGCCTCTAAACTCGGTATCTCCCAACGCGCTGCTTCACATAATTCTTCCAAGACCGACGTCGAAGAAGCCAAACTCTGTGGGCGCGAAGCTGTCAAAGCCGCGATCAAAGGCGAGTCCGGTAAAATGGTCATCTTACATCGTTCCACCAAGGAGCAATATGCCGTAGAAACCAGCCTGGCACCTCTCACCGACATTGCTAATGGCGTCAAAGCCTTCCCTGAGAAGTGGATCGGCGAGGATAAGATGTCCATCCACCCTGAGTTTGTTCGTTATGCGTTACCCCTCATCCAAGGTGAGTTGCAACTGCCTTATGAACAAGGACTTCCGCGTTATGCTCAGCTCTCAGCAGTGCGCGTTCAGCGTAAATTAGAGGCTTATCAGACTGTCTAATTTTACCTAAAAATTGCATGAAAGGCTAAGACTTTAGGGTCTTAGCCTTTTTTTTGTCTTACTTATTGCACAAACGAGTTATTATTTATAAATTATTTCTCCCCAATAATACCTTTTTTTATGAAGATTTATACCCGATATTTTGCTCTCTCGCTGCTGATTTTTTCTTCAGCGCTTTGCCACGCCGCATTGCAAAATGGTAAATTCGAAGTGTCTATTACCAAAGGCCAATCCTCGCTGATCAACCCCCAATCTATCAAGGAGCCCGCGGTTAAAGGAAAACTCTTTGAGCAGGGCTACAAAGTGGAAACGAATAAGGACTCCACCATTGAACTTAGTCTTTCAAACGGATCCACCATTTTAGTTAATCCAGAAACCTTGGTCGAAGTTCGAACATTTCGCCAAGTCGCCTCCAACTTAATTGTGGAAGGTGCTTATCAGAAACTCGATAAAGAGCCATCGCCATCGGTTGTAGAAGTTTTCGTAATCAAAGGAAAAATCATCGGTGAAGTTAGAAAACTTAATCCTCAATCCTCGTTCACGATTAAATCACCCGCCGGTGTTGCCCGTATTCGTGGTACAGTTTATTCGGTAGAATATTCAAGAAATGAAACAACCCGCACTGGTAATATGGAAGTAGCTTGTGTGAAAGGTTCAGTTGAAGTCACGA
>CAIOLH010000194.1 GCA_903859115.1 uncultured Opitutia bacterium
CCATTCGCTCGGGTCAGCCGATGTTTATCCGTTTTCCTCGCGGACCGGCCATGGGCGTTGCGATTAAATCTCGCCCCGAAATGATTTCGTTAGGCAAAGCCGAAGTGATTCAAGAGGGAAGAGATATTCAAATTTGGGCACTGGGTTCCATGGTGCCCGATGCGCATGCCTTAGCAGAAAAACTTTCCAAAGACGGACATTCAGTCGGCGTGGTGAACGCACGCTTCGCCAAGCCCATCGATGCAGATTTGTTAATCAGTCAGGCATCTACGGTTAAAGTTATTATCACCATGGAAGACGGCGTTATTACCGGAGGATTTGGATCCGCTGTTTTAGAATGCTTAGCAGAATCAAATTCATCGGCCCGCGTGGTACGCATCGGCTGGCCTGACGCTTTTGTGGGTCATGCTACCGACGTAAAAACATTACGTGCACAGAACGGACTATCCTCCGAGCAGATTTATGAACGGGTAGGGGCGGCACTGCGTGCCGTCCAGATTAGTCTCGGGTAGGGGCAGCTCGCGAATAAGAATGTGGCGTGGGTAGGGGCGGCACTGCGTGCCGTCCATTTTATAATTGATAGGACGCGACGCAGTCGCGCCCCTACCCAAGCACTGCGCCACTATCTGTCTCGACGGCGTGATTGTTGATCACGATTCGGTTTAGCAACGTTTGACTTTGGATTGTATAAACGGAAATCGACCTGACGTTTGAATCGATCCACGCGATCCACAATGACCTCAATTTTGGATCCTGCCGTAAAAAGTTTACCCGTACGACTCCCGCGCAATGCCGTGCCCGAATCATTCATACGATAGAAGTCATCCGTTAAAGTCGACATGTGTACGAGACCGTAAGCCTGCGATGCCGAGAGCTCGACCATGAGGCCGTGAGGTTTTACTTCAGTAATGACCGCTTCGAAGGGACGTTTATCCTTACGCTCCATTTCTCGTTCAAATAATTCCAGTAACTTAACTTTTACGGAATCGCGTTCGGCCTCCGCACTGTTTCGTTCCGTAATCGAAATATGCTCACAGGCGCGGACGAGTTCGCCGATACCGGGTGAGCGGGGTGGATCTTTCGGTGCTGACCTCACACCCATCTTAGCGATTTGTGCATCAAAGATTCGATGCTCAACTAAATCAGCATAACGACGAATAGGTGAGGTAAAGTGAGAGTAATGTTTTTTAGCTAAACCGAAGTGACCGTCGGGCGAAGGGCGATAGCAGGCTTGCTTGAGCGAACGCAGGAATTGAATGCGAATAGGGTAGGCGTCATCTCGACCTTTAATATCCGCCAATAATCTAACCATTTCCTTACGCTGTGTGAGATCACCTACGTTGTACACACCTTCAGACTGTAGTTGCTCACGCAGAGCATTTAATTTTTCGGGATCGGGGTCATCGTGCACTCGACAAACATGGGGTACTTTAGCTTGGTCGAGATTTTTAGCTACGCATTCGTTGGCCAGTAACATAAATTCTTCGATGAGTTGATGTGATTCATCATGCTCGACCACCACTGTGCGATCAGCCCAACCATCTTTATCGCAATAAATTTTAATCTCCTTCATCTCTAAATCCAGAGAGCCCATACGGAAGCGCTCCTCGCGAAGGATTTTTGCGACCGACCAGAAATCGCGAATCATTAAACGAACAACGTCGAGTTCTTCATCGGTTAGCTCAGAAAGAGGTCGACCCGGTGAGCCGGTTTGATGCGGTGGTGGTGCGGGCAGCGCACGTAGGGTTGCATTTTTGGCGCCGTTTAAAAACGCGTAAGCGACTTTATAGGTTAAGCGCTTGATACTACAGATTACACCATTGGCGAAATCGGTTTTGATTAATTTACCTTCGGGTGTGAATTCACAAATGACGCTTTTAACGAGTCGATTCTGACCTTCCACCAGCGAACATAATCCACTCGAGAGAGCGTGTGGAAGCATCGGGATTACGGTGCCAACAAGGTACGTGGAGTTGCCGCGTTCCTTGGCTTCATTGTCGAGAGGGGACCCGGTTTTTACGTAGTGGGAGACATCAGCGATGTGAATACCGATTCGGAAATTTCCATTGGGTAGACGTTCGAGCGAGAGGGCGTCGTCGAAATCTTTAGCATCATCGGGGTCGATGGTAATGGTCGGAATTTTTCGAAAATCTTCGCGTCCATGTAAATCATCCTCTCTCACTTTAGAGCCAAAGGCATTAGCTTCATCCATCACATTGCGTGGAAATTCAGGATTGAGATTATAGCGACGAAGAATCGCCAGGTACTCGGCCATTGGCGTGTGGGTGACGCCTAAAACTTCCGTGATGGTTCCGGTGGGACTGAGGTGACGACGTTCCCAAGCGTCGAGTTTCACGACGACTTTGTCTTCTTCTTTGGGCAGTGATGTTAAATTCGAGCGTTGGGGGTCGCGGACAATGATGTCGCGCGAAATGCGTGGATCATCAGGAACCACAAACCAAGTTAGACGGGTTCTTCTCAGTGTTCCGGTTAAAGTTGTGAAAGATCTTTTAACTACACGAATGACAACGCCCGTGCCCCAGTCTTCACCTTGTCGATCGCGACGTCCGCGACTTAGTTTAATGACCACGCGGTCACCATGCAGCGCTACGCCGGTATCTTTAGCATCGATATGAATGGGCTCGCGCGGTTTCTGTCCAGGTTCAGCCGCAAAGACGACTCGTGCAGAACCACTCGAACGAAAAAGAATCGTACCTTCAGGAAGAGGGTCGCCTTCAGGTAATGCCAGTAGTTCGCGTTTTTTTACGATGATGGCGCCCGATTTAATTAAGTTGGGAACAATCTTACGCATTTTACGTAAGTCGGATTTATCCCCGCCGATTTGCTGAATAATATCTTCGAGTCGCATCGGCACGTAGTCAGGACGTGCCAGAAAGGCGAGC